>DSDB01000379.1 GCA_011057845.1 Phycisphaerales bacterium
CCGGCAAGGTGATATGGTGGGCGGAGCTGGGCATCCGCGGAAAGTCCGAAGCCCCCGTGGTCTGCATGGATATCCTGCGAAAACTGGAAAACAGCTATCCCGAACTGGCCGGGTTCGTTTTCTGGAGCGACGACGGCCACTACAACGTCATCGGCAACAACAACGGCCGCGAACTCATGGCATCGGACAAGATCGTCACCCTGAAGTAACCGCCCTATCGGGCGCCCTTGCCGGGCAGACAGGATACAATCTTCTCCGTGGTCGTCTCGACGAGTTCGGCGATCTTTGCCGCCTGCCGGGCCCGGCGGATCTTGCGCCGCAGGGCCGTGATCTCCCGATTCGGACCCGCCGCCGCCTCGGCCTTGGCAATCCGCTCGGCCGCCTCATCGAACCGACCCATCGCCAGATACACCCTGGCCGAGTCCCGCAGCGCCTCGGCGTGCCCGGCGTCGATATCGAGGGCGTGACCGAAGAACTCGCACGCATCCTCCAGATCCCCGCGAATCGCCCCGACCAGCCCCAGATAGTAGTACGCCTCGGCGTTCGACCAGTCCTTGTCGGCCGCCCGCAGCAGGCAATCGGCGGCGTGTTCGATATCCCCTATCGCCAGAAACATGGACCCCAGCGACGTCAGCACGTAAGAGTCCTCCGGATTCCTCCGCAACTCCGCCAGCAGATACGTCCGGGCCTGTCGGGTGTCGCCGGCAATCAGGGCACACTGGCCCAGCCGGTAGTTGGCCCCGGCCGATTCGCGTCCGCCGCCGTCCTTGGCGAGCGCCTCGGTGTAGAGCCCCTGGGCCCGCCCGTAGTGCCCATTCTGAAAGGCGATTTCGCCCAGATAGAACACGGCCTGCACGTGCTCCGGCCTCAACTCCAGGATACGGTTGAACTTCTCCTTCGCCGCCTCCAGATCGCCCAGTTCAAGCAGAAACAGCCCGAAGTCGAGGATGACCTCCACATCCCCGGGGCTCAGCCGCAACTCCCGCAGGAAGTACTCCCGCGCCTCGGTCGTATTGCCGTCGGCCCAGTAGGCCTGGGCGATGCGGTAGTTGATCTGGGGATGGGTGCTCTCCAGTTCGGCGGTCTTGCGCCAGCAATGAATGGCCTTCTTGTACTGCCGCCGGGCGAAGAGGCTGTTGCCGATGTTGTAGTAGCACAGGGCGCAGTCCGGGTCGATCTGCTGGGCCATGTAGAACATCTGCTCGGCCGCCTCGTGCTTGCCCATCTCGGCGTAGGTGATGATCCGGTTGCAGTAGCACGGCTCGAACGTCGGCTCCGTCTGCTCGATCTGCTCGAATACCTCCAGGGCCCGGTCATACTGGCCCGTTCGCGTGTAGTCCACCGCCAGACAGTTCAGAACCTCCACATCGCTCGGGTTCAACTCCAGAGCCGCCTCGTAGGACTCAATCGCCTTGTCAAACCGGTTCACCGCGTCCAGGGTCAGGCCCCGGTTGAAGTGCCACGCACTGTTCGACGGGTTGACCTCGATTGCCGCCTCCAGTTCATCGAGGGCCTGGTGCAGATCGCCGTCTTCGTACAACTCGCGAGCCCGGCGGGCCTTCTGCTCGGCCCCGTCATACGGGCTTGATTCGGTGCTGTCAAAACTATCAAAAAGCATAGAGCAACCTGTCTATGAGAAACCCACCGGCTGCGCCGGTTTGGTACAATCCGTATCGATTCAACGCCTGCTGCGCATCTTTTGCAGAGAACCTCACATCCCTGTGCGGCGTACCATGTGCCCATATCGCCCGGAAAACACCGCCCGGTTAGCCCTTTTCACCGGGCGGCGTCTCTTTTGGGCGGCGTGGAAATTTATCTGGCGTCCGTGGCTGTAAATCTTTATAATGCAACATGTTAGGATTGCCGCCGCGGACGTCCTGTTGAGGGCCATGTGGCCGAATCACGGTTTTTCTGGAAAGCTGATTTCGACCGTCTTATAATGTGCCCTTGCAAAAACCCCCGGCCGGGCCTCTGCGGGCCTGTGTCGGGGGCCGAATGTCGGTCTTTCCGCCGGTTGAGCCGTTGGGGAAAACGATTATGGTAAAGCAGATACAAGGCCAGATTGCAGCAGGCAGAGGCCGCTACGCCATCGTGGTGAGCCGTTTCAATGAATTCATCACCTCGAAGTTGCTCGGCGGGGCCATCGATTGCCTGACCCGCCACGGCGCCTCCGAGGACCAGATCACGGTCGTATGGGTCCCCGGGGCCTGCGAGATCACCATCGCCGCCCGGAAGATGGCCATGACCGGCGACTATGTTGCGGTCCTTTGCCTTGGGGCGGTGATTCGCGGCCAGACGAGCCACTATGAGGCCGTCTGCCAGCAGGTGGTTCGCGGCGTGGGGCAGCTCAACTACGAGGGCCCGGTCCCGGCCGTCTTCGGCGTGCTGACCTGCGAGACCCTCGAACAGGCCGTCGAGCGGGCCGGCGCCAAGATGGGCAACGCCGGCGCCGATGCTGCCCGAACCGCCATGGAAATGGTCAACGTATTGGAGCAGATCTAGACGTCGGACCCTTCTGCTCTCGAACAAATACAGAACGTGTCGCGGGCGTCTTTCCCGCGCTGCGAAGGCCAGACGCCTTCGGCCCTTCCGTCCCAGCCGACACGCAGCGCCGGCAAGGGCGGACTTAGTACACAAGGATGAGCCGGTGGACCGAAGAACCAGGGCCAGAGAGTTGGCCATGCAGGTGCTGTACTCGCTCGATGTTCAGGGCGACGCCGCTTTTGACTGCGTGGCTCAGTTCTTCGCCGAGTCCGGCGCCGACGAACAGACCCGTCGAATCGCCATTGAGTGGACCCGAGGCGCCTGGGCCGACGCGCCCGTCTGCGATGAACTGATCAAATCCGCCGCCATCAAGTGGCAGTTCCAGCGTCTGTCGCCCGTGGACCGCAGTATCCTGCGGCTGGCGGTCTACCAGCTTGCCTGCTGCCCCAAAATCCCGCCGAAAGTCGCCATCAACGAGGCCATCGAGCTGGCCAAGAAATTCAGCACCGAGAAATCACCCGGATTCATCAACGGCGTCCTTGATACTATCCATAGAAAACTCACCGAGCAGCGCCAAGGAGGGTAAGTCTTGAGAACCATAGCCGTACTGAACCAGAAAGGGGGCGTGGGCAAGACCACGACCGTCACGAACACGGCCGCGGCCCTGGCGCGCATGGGCGCCCGGGTGCTCGCCATCGACCTCGACCCGCAGGCCCACCTGACCATCCATCTCGGCGTTGAGCCCGATTCGGCCGGTCCCGGCGCGTATGAGATTCTCACTCAGTCGGTCGACATCAAGGATGCTATCCGCCAGGTCCGCGACAACCTCTGCCTGATTCCCACGAACGTCAACCTGGTCGGCGCCGAGAGCGAACTGGTCAGTGTTGTCGGACGCGAGGTCATCCTCAGCGAGGCCGTGGAGACTATCGAAGACCGCTTCGACTATCTCTTCATCGATTGCCCGCCGTCGCTGGGCCTGCTGACGCTCAACGCCCTGGCGGCCGTCAAGGAGGTCCTCATCCCGCTGCAGCCGCACTTCCTGGCCCTGCAGGGGTTCGGCAAACTCCTGCAGACCGTCGAGATCGTCAGCCGCCGCATCAACCCGGGGCTGAAGGTCTCCGGTATCTTGCTGTGCATGTACGACAGCCGGGCGCTGCTGCCCAGCGAGGTCAAGGCGGATATCGAGCAGTTTCTCCGGGAGGCCCGCGGGACCCGCAGCGCCTGGTCCGAGGCCCGCATCATCCCGCGGCTGATCCGCCGCAATATCAAGCTGGCCGAGGCCCCCAGCTACGGCAAGACCATCTTCGAGTACGAACCCGGTTGCAACGGGGCCGAGGACTACACGGCCGTGGCCCAGTACATCCACAAGCAGACGCTCACCGCCGCGGGCCTGCCCGCCGAGGAGATTGAGGCCATCATTCACGGTCCGCAGCCCGCCGGCGGCACGGGAGGAGCACGAGAGCAGAAGTGCATAAGTGCACAGGAGCACAAGAGCGCAAGAGCACAAGAGCCTTCGGCTCCCAGGTCGGATGCCCGCGACACGGCGGGCGTCGGCCTCATGCACGGGCAGGATGCCCGTGCTACGGCAGGGGTACAGGAGCACAAGGGCACAAGCGCACAAGAGTCCTCAAATCGTGGGTCAGACCCCCGCGACACGTCGGAGGCCTTTGGCGCACCAGGCAACTTGGGCACATCCAGCACGGTCGAGCCGGGTACGGTTCAGCCGCAGCGCCCGCCCCAAGGCGTCCCGGCGACGGAGGGGCATCCCTTGCCGTCTCCGGAGTGGCATCCCTTGCCTGCGGCAAGGGATGGTGGTGCAAACGCCGACGCCGCGGGAGGCGCCGCGCCGCAAGCGGCCACCGCCGACACCGCAGGGCGTCTCGCCTCACAACAACCCGCATCGGTCGGCCGAATCCCGCCGAGCCAGACGCCGCCGCAGTCCGCCGGCCCCGCCGCGCGACAAGTCCCGACTCAGCCGGCGGCGGCAACGCCGAAACCGCAATCGACTGTCAATCGTCCAGCCGCAGTCTCTGTGAATCAGACCCGCCCACAGGCCGCCGGGCCCACAACCGCAAGTCCGGCGCGTCCACAGGCCGTCCGACCGGCCGCGCAGAGCCCGACCTCGGCTACCGGACGGCCCGCGACAACTCATGGTCCCGCCGCCGGATCAGGTTCCACTGCCACAGCTCGCCCCGCACAACCCCCGGTCCAGCGCAATGCGCAGGCCCCCCGACCCATCGCAGCGCGCCCATCGGTCCCGACCGGCCGCCGAGTCCCGCCCCAGCAGATCATCGCCAGACCCAACGCTCCCGCCCGCCCAACCACTAACCCGCCGGCCGGCGTTGCTCAAAGACCCGCTGTCGTGCAGCCTCCGCAGCGAACGACTCCAGCCGCCGGTGGCCAAGTCGCACGACCGGCCGAGATCAAGACCATCGCGAATCGTGACGGCGTCGCCGCACGGCCCACGGGGAACGCTGCCGCCCCTGACGAAAGCGCCCTACGCGCCGACGGCGTCTGACGTGGCATGGGCAGCGTGTCCATGTGTCGCAGGACCCTCTCGACCCTGTAACCAGCAGTATCGGCGTACTCCGCAACACCACACACGGGTCACGGGCAAGATGTTCGTGCTATTTGCCACGCACGCTCTTCAATCGCGCTGTTTCCTGTATGCGTCGATGCCGAATTGCATGGGGGCGTTGCCGGCCTCGTGGGCGCCCATGTCGGGGGCGGCGCCGGTGAAATTGTCGTTGAAATTGGGGATTCGCAGGCCCGCGTCGTAGCCGGGGCTGCCCTTGGCCAATGCAAACGCGCCGTCGCCGTTGGCCGGGTCATACGTGGGTTCGCCCGCTATCCCGTTGGCCTGATGCGTGCGGCCCCTGGGCAGGGCGCCGCGGTAGAGGTCGTAGTCGTAGTCATTGGACGGATCAGCCTTCTTGTCCCAGAAGGGCGCTTCCCTGGCGTTCCAGATGTTGTTGCGGCTGACCGTGTTGGCCACGGGTCCGCCCCAGCCGATGCCGACCCTTGCACCGCCGTTGACCCGGCGGTCGGCGGCCTCGACCGGCGGTTGCAGGACGGTGTTGTGGAACACGTAAATGCGGCCGCCGCCCATGATGTCGCTGGTCTTGAAGAAGCCGCCGCCCCAGTCGCCGGCGGCCACCCGCATCCGGCCGCTGACATTGCGCCAGACGTACAAGGGCCCCACGGACGTGCCCGCCGAGGCGATGGCAATGTAACAGTCCGTCGAGTAGTTGCCCCAGATTCGCACGTTGCGGTTGGCCCCTTCGCTCTCGATGGTGTCGTCCCAGCAGTGGCTGAGATAGTTGCCATAGATGTCCGAATCACAGTTGGGAAAGCCGCGAACGCTGAAATTGGAGCCGGCGCCGAAGATGTCGTTGTACTGGTGGTCCTCGTCGGAATAGACAGAGTTATAGCGGATGACGTGGTTGCCGGCGCTGTTGCTGAAGTAGACGGCCTGCGGGCCCTCCGGATGGAAGGGCTCCCGCTTGCCCGGTCCGGGTCGTTCCTCCCGCCAGTTGTTCGAATCGCCGCGAGGATGGTGAATGCGGTTGCGCTGTATGATGACCCGCTCCAGGTCGTTGGCGTTCGAGTAGACGGCGCTGTCCAGATTCCTGCCCCAGCCGTCTTCGAGCACGCGGCCCCAGCCGCTGATGTCGCATTGTTCAATCACGATGTCGTGACAGCCGCTCATGAGGCGGATGCCGTGCTGCTGAGCCCCTTTGAGCGTCAGGCCGCGGATGATTACGTAAGACGCCCGCACCTCCACGCAATGCGGGTGCTCGTTGGCGACGTCGATGGTGGCTGCATCCCGGCCGGCAGGCGGGCCATAGACAACATAGCCGTCTTTGTCACCGCCCTCGCGGATCACCAGCGTCTGCGTTGAGTCGGACACCTCCACCCGCCGGGCGACCGGGAAATCCTCGCTCCATGTCTGGAAGGCGATGACGGTCTGTGGGCCGCTGCTCAGTCGAAGCGCGGCCTCGTACCGCGTGCCGGCTTCCAGATGGACGATGCTGCCGCGATACTCGCCGCCATGCTCCCAGGGCCGGCTCTCGGTCTCGCCGCGGCCGCTGTAGCCGACCGGCGACATCGTGCGCGAGTCGAACCACAGCGGCATGGCCTGCCGCCAATCGTCGCTCCCCGCCCGGCGGTACCGAACCGAACACGTATCCTCATCCGAGCCGCCTTCAGCCCGCCAATACAGCCCGACGCACTCAAACGTAACGACCGCGCGAGGGGCTTCAGCACAGAGAAGAGTGCCTGTCAGTACAACCATGAACCCTGGGACAATTGTTCTCGGCATCCGGATAGCTCCTTCAGAATCCTATATCTTCTTGGGCTCCCCACAAGAATCTGTGCATTGATACACGGACCAAAGGTGCGTTTTTCGCATTCCGGGCTACCAGCGGCAGAAGCAGAGGGCCCGGTGATCCGGGCCCTCGCCGCTGTATAGCCACCGGACGCGGCGCTCGGGTTGCACGCCTGCAGAGCCCTATCCTCCGGTCCGGCAAGGGATTATGTTAGCGGTCTGAATGGAACCACTCAAGCATTTCCCGGGCGCCTGATAGCCTTCCGGCGATCAGGCCGCTGGAAGCCCAAGAAGCGAAAAACGCAGGGTCGCCCAAATCACGGGCGCAATGCGGCGCACACGAGATGCTGTCTGTGATCGCGACTCGAAGTGGTAACGCCTTACAGCACAGGCACGTGCAGCGTGGCTTGCTCGCACTGCCTGCACTGATTCATGCGGGGAGGTTCATTTCTTATCGAGCAGGCCCAGGTCCTTCATCCAGGCGGCGCATTGCGTGGGCCAGTTTTCGATGGGTCCGCGGCCCTTGCCGAGGCCGACGCCGTGGGGAGCGCGGCGGTAGATGTGGAGTTCGGCCGGGACCCTGGCCCGGCGAAGCGCCAGGTAGAAGTAGACGCTGTTCTCCGAGGGTACGGCCGTGTCTTCGTCCGTATGGACCAGGAAGGTCGGCGGGGTCTCGGGTGTTACCTGCTTCTCATTGGACAGAGATTTCACCAGCTCGGCGTCGGCATCGGGCCCGATGAGGTTGTTCTGCGAGCCGCGATGGGTAAAGGGCTCGCCAAAGGCGATGACCGCATAGACCGGGACCATGAAGTCCGGCCGGCAACTGACACGGTCGATGGGGTCCGCGGCGTTGGGGTCGCCCTTGTCGAAGTGCGTCCCGGCCGACGTGGTCAGGTGGCCACCGGCGCTGAATCCGAGAATCCCGATGCGTTGCGGGTCTACGCCGAACTGCCCGGCTCGGCAACGCACGGTCCGAATCGCCCGCTGGGCGTCCATCAGGGGGTACGGATGTCCGTAGCCGGCCCCGCTGCGGCTGTGGCGGTACTTCAGAATAAAGCCGGCGACACCCAGGGAATTGAGCCATTGGGCGATCTGGTGGCCCTCGTGGTCGATGGCCAGATGGCCGTAGCCGCCGCCCGGACAGATCACCACGGCCGCACCGGTCGCTTTGTCCGCGTCGGGCAGATAGATGGTTAATGACGGTTTGTCACCGTCGGCGTCGCCCCTGGCCCCCGGCGCTCCATCGGGCCAGAGCAACTCCACCTTCGGCTCGCAAATGCCAATACCCGCGGCCAACAGAACCACGGCGATCCCCACCAGGGCAATACTGATTCGACGACTCACAGTGCTACTCCTTTGCATGACAGGTTGGATTCCACTTTTCAGACAGTCTCCTCCGCGAGGTCCAATTCCGCCAGGGACCGGGGGTTCTCCACGCGCTCGACGATGGCCCGCAGGAACCGGGCGGCGTAGATCTCGTCCACAACCCTCCGGTCGACGGCCAGGGTGAAACGGACGGCCTTGCGAACCGCCAC
>DSDB01000603.1 GCA_011057845.1 Phycisphaerales bacterium
TCGCGTTCGGTCGTGGCCAGGAGCATCCGCTCGGCGCGGCGCTCCAGCTCGGCGTCGGCCGTGTGCTCGCCCGGACGGGTGTGCTTGCGGATGAACTTCTCGATCCGTTTGCGCAGCCACAGCTCGTGGATGAGGTTCACGTGGAACCGATCGCCGAAGTGGCGGGTCATCGTTTCGACGCTGGCCAGGTACGCCTGACACTCCACCGGCCCCGAAGCCGTATTGACCGTAACGGTCTCGCGTTTGTATCGCTTGCCCTCGTACCAGTCGATCTGCTTCAGCGCCGCGGGCGGCAGCCGGTGAATGACCAGCCCTTCGATGCGCGAACTCTCATTGCGGACGGCGTAATAGTAAACGTTGTCGGGCGTGACGCGGCGGTAGCCGGAGAGAAAGGCCGGTTCGGCGAGAAGGCGATGCTCGTCGACCCTGGAGCGGCTGAGGGTGAATCCGAGCCCGCACACGCTCTGGAATACGTGGACGTCGCGCAGCGAACCGTAGATGAACAGGTTACAGGTCTGCGGCGCGGCGGCGTCAGTTCTGGGATCGGATGCGTCCATAGAGTTGGAACAGCTCCCTGAAGGCTCGGAAGATGACCCGCAACGAGGCGCCGGTCGAGGCGCCGGCGGTACGGGGATAGTGATGGACGCCGCGCTGTGTGATGCGGTAACCCTTGCGGACAGCGCGTGCGAGGATCTCGGTGTCAATCAACGCCCCGGAACTGGCCATCATCATATCGTCGAAGATAGACCGCTTGTAGAGTTTGAACGCGCAGTCGATATCTCGAATGCGCAGGCCAAACAGACGACAGACGAGCCACGTCCAGGCCCAGCCGTTGATCCTGCGGATGATGTTGTCCTTGCGGTCGATACGGTAGCAACTGACGATATCATACTCCTGCATCAGCGGCAGCAGCGCCGGCATCTCCGCAAAGTCGAATTGGCCGTCACCGTCGGTGTAGAACACCAGTTCCCGGGTCGCTGCGCGAAAACCGCTGATCAGGGCCGCGCCGTAGCCGCGGTTGGATGGGTGGCGCACGACGCGGATACGGGGGTTACCGCGGGCCAGATCGCCGGCGATGCGAGCGGTGTCATCGGTGCTTCCGTCGTCGACAATGATGATTTCATAGTCCGCGCGGATGCTTTCGAGCACTTCGGCCGCCCGCCCGACGGTCCTCGCAACATTCGCCTGCTCGTTGTAGCAGGGCAGGAACACGCTGACGGAGACAGGCCGGTTGGCGGGGCTGTCACAGGACATGTCGGTCACTGGTCACCACCTCTTGTGCAGCAGCGCCCTCGTTATCTCGGCTCGACAGGCGTTCAACTCGGCGCGGTACTGATTCGCGGCGGCCGTATCTTCACGGTTCTTGGCCTGCTGGAGCAGATAATCCAGGACGATGCGGGCCGCTTCGAACCGCAGCCGGTAACCGTCCTGACTCAGGTACTTCTCCTTATTGGCCCGGAATTCGGCGATGAACGTCTCGCAGAACTTCTGAACATCCGGCAGCAGATCGCTGTATCGCGGGGCGATCACAATGATATCCAGCAACGGCGCCGGAGAAGGGTTCTCATGGAACGCCGCAATGGCCATATCGAGGGCCCGCTTTCTATCGGCCCGCGTCTTGCCGAAGATGAAGGTATTGCGCGCCAGCGTGAGATTCTTCGAAAACTCGTCCGGGTAGAGCGTCTGGCCGGTGGACATGCCGTTGAACAGGGCCATGCCTTTCTCGGTCTTGATGTCCACCCAGAGGCGCTGCTTGTTGTTGATGAACAGATGCGGCCATTCCCCGTTGTGTTCGAGGGCGCGGACGAAAGGCTCGTCGAACTGCGTGGCCGGCATGATGGTTAGCCAGACGCTTTGCTCGCGGAGCTTCTCGCTGATCCACTCGCCCACCTGGCGGTACTGTTCCGTCGTCAGAGTGGGCCGGCTTGTGCGCTGTCGTATCCGCTCGTTCGTGACGATACCGCCACCGGCGATGATGTGCGTCCAAAGATCGAAAGTCCTGCGGTCATAGGCCGCCTGCGCCCGGCCGTCCATGAACAGTTGCAGCGGCGTCTTGCCGGTCTCCGGATCGGAGTCCTGGAGGAAGGCCAATGCCCCGCCCTCGGTCCAGTAGTTGAACATCTTGCCGGACAACTTGTTGTCGCGGATGAACTTGCCGACATGGAACGGTTTGGCGTCGGACGCCGTCATGCGCATAAACACGCTCGACAGTTCGGGGTCGTTGGGCCAGGGATCGAGGTAGATGTCCTTGAACTTCCAGCCCCACCAGATCGTCAGGTACGCCACGGCGACGATACCGGCACTGGTCAGGGCCTTCTGGGCCGGCCGTGAAAGGATCGCGACCACGGCCTTGCGGTTTCGGCGCAAATTCCAGACGACGCCGGCCGAGCAGCAGATCCGGTGAATCAGCATGGCCGCCACGGGCCCGGCCGTGTAGCCGGCCACCGGGATGAATCGGCGGGAACGAATCGCCATATAAACCGTCAGGGCGGCAATGACCATGACGGGCAGGTCAATCTTAAAGGGCGTATAGGGTGTGCCTGTGACCGCGGGGGCGGCGGTCGGCTCCTGTGGCTTGTCCGGGGCCAGACGCCGGACCAGGGGACTGAGAAACCAGTAGGCGGCCGCGATGACGTTGGCAACGTAGAAGGCGGTGAAGAGGTTTGTATAGCCGAGCCCGCCCGAGCCCTTGTAAGCGGCCCGCCAGACCTCGCGGGTGATCGCAAACTGGCCGATGTGGTACAGCGGCTTGTCGAAGTTGAAGGGATTGAAAGCGACGACATCGAGTAGCAGAAGGAACACGGCCGCACCGAATGCTATGCCGAGATCGGCGTTCTTCTTGGGGCGAATCCGCTGCGAGATGGCGGCCAGGAGGCTCCGCAACATGACATAGATGGGCACGAGGGTGAAGGGGTAGGTGTAGGCGGCGCCGTGGCCCGGCGACTTGCGAATGTGAGCCACCGCGATGTTGACGAAGGCGATCCCAATGGCCGCGGCGACAAAACCCATGTGATACCGGGCCGCCGCCGCCAGCGCGACCAGGAACAAGGCCGAGCAAATGAAGCTCTCAGTGCTGATGTGCATAATACCCAATGTCAGTCCGGCCAGCCACCCCACAAGGACAATGACCGTCAGCACAAACAGAACGACCAGGCGATCGTACGTCGGATCAGCCGCCAGAGACCGACCGGTTGTCCGACTCTGGCGGGCCACAAGATAACGGGACAGAAGCCACAGCGCGACCAATCCCAACCCCAGCACATAAAGAATCAGAAACGGCCATGCCGTGCCTACGGGGTTCGTCCAGGAGAAGGCCGGATGCCACTCGTGAATATCCCGCCACCGCTCGGCATGCTTGCTGACGCTGATTTCGAATGTGTGCGTGAAGTTCGTCAGATGGAACGGATTGAGAATGACCGAAGCCACAAACGCTACGACACCCACGGCGGCGGTATGCACCACCCCTTTCATGCCGATGTCCGCGAAGCGGTCTTTGTAGAGGGCCGTCACAATCGTCAGTCCGACGGTTGCCGCGAACGCCACGACATACATCAACTGATTGTGCGCACAGTACGCATTGAGTTCGGCCATTTGCTCGGTGGCCAGCCCTCGGGCATGCGGGAGAAACCGGGCCAACAGAATCACCAGGAACACCGGCACCGAGACGGCGATGTGGTATGTGTAGAACAATTCATCCTTGATTCTCTTGACCGTCAGTACGATGCCAGCGATGACCAGCGCCACCACGAGATAGAACAGGATGTCGTGGTGGGGCGCCGGTGGCGCAAATCCCCCGACGCCGCCGAATTCAAGGACGTTGGCGTTGAAGCCGGCCCGGAACTTGTATGACAGGAACCACAACCCCAGCCACAGAAAACCCGCCCCGGCGGTCACCGTCCAGCGTCTCGGCAGGGCGATCAGCAGGTGTAGAATGAAGAACGGCACGAGCATGATAAAGGCGTAAATGTAGCCGCCGTGCACGTTGCACCAGAATACCACCAGGGGAACGAGCAGCCAGAGGTAGAGAATCCGGCGATAGGTTGCCAGGATGAGGATCAGGAAGAAGACCGCTGCCAGGACGTTGGAGAATCCCGCCGGGCGTATGTCGAGAAACGACCGGCCGTTGAACATGGCGAAACACGCGAAGACCGCCGCCAGCGCCGGATTCGCCCCCAGCCGAACACCCGCGTAGTACACACAGACGACCGTGATCAGATAGATGGCGAACTTCCAGTAGACCAGCGCATCGTAGTACGGGTCCTCCGGCGAGCCCAGGGCGGTCGTCAACCGGTAAAAGATCACATGCGTCAGCCAGTTCTGATTCACCCAGCCGGTGGGATGCCATTTGCGAACCGTCTCGATACCGACGGTATGAGCGATCCTCTGTGCCCACCCGGGCCAGTTGGCGATGTCCTGCTCGGTAGGGCCGGCGGCATGGGAATTGGCGCTGAACGGCTCCACCGTGTCCACACCGTGATTAACGAAGTGCCTCCCGCAGGCCATGGCGACCCACGTATCGCCGGCAGCCACCATGTGCGTACACGCATGAAAGGTGAACAGCAGCATGGCGAACCAGCCGACAGCCATGGGCCAGCCGCTGAAGGCCCGTTGCTGCCCGGTCAACAGGGTCGGGTCCGGCACATCCGGCGAAGCGGCCGCCTGCGGCCCCTTACCCGTGCGTTTTTCTACTGGCTGAGCCATTTCTCAAGTCGGTCGAGACCCTTGGTAATCTGCTCGAGCGAACAGGCAAAACTGAGTCGGACATTGCGGTCGCAGCCGAACGGCAGCCCCGGTACGACGGCCACATGCGCCTGTTCGAGCAGCGCCGCGGCAAAATCCATACTGCCATTGAGCGTAGTCCCATTCATATTTCGGCCGTAGTGCGCCGAAACATCAGGGAAACAGTAAAAAGCGCCGGTCGCCTCGGGGCATTCGATCCCGTCCATTGCATTGAGGCGATCGGTCATGTAGCGGCCCCGCTGCTCGAACTCGGCCCGCATCTTCTCAATGGCCTCGTCCTGCTGGGGTCCCATGGCCTCAACCGCGGCATACTGGCAGAATGTAACGGTATTGGACGTGCTGTGGTCCTGCAGACGGCTCATCGCCTTGATGACGTCCAGCGGCCCGGCGGTGTAGCCCAGACGCCAACCCGTCATGGAGAACGCCTTACTGAAGCCGTTCAACGTCAGCGTCCGCGCGAAGGCATCCTTGCTCAGAGATGCGAAGCTCACGAATTTCGTATTGCCAAAGACCAGCTTCTCGTAGATCTCGTCGGACATGACCATGATATCCGTGCCTTCCAACGCCTTGGCCAGGGCGGCCAACTCCTGCGGGCTGTAGGTGAATCCGCCCGGATTGTTGGGCGAGTTGACCACGAGCATGGCGGTCTTGGGGGTGATGGCCGCCTTGAGCTGGGCGGGCGTGAGCTTGTAGCTGTTGGCTTTGTCGGTTTGGACAACCCTGGCCACGGCGCCGGCGAGCTTGATGGCCTCTGGATACGTAACCCAGAACGGTGCCGGCAAAATGACCTCATCGCCAGGATCCAGGACCGCCTGCATGGCCTCGTAGACCGAGTGCTTGCCGCCCATATTGACGATGACCTGCGTTGGGGCGTAATCAAGGCCATTTTCGACCTTGAGCTTCTCAGCGATCTTCGTCCGCAGTTCCATGATACCCGCGGCCGGCGTGTACTTCGTGTGGCCGGCCTTAAGGGCCTTGATGCAGGCCTCTTTGATATAGTCCGGCGTGTCAAAATCCGGGGCGCCTGCGCCAAAACCCACCACGTCGATCCCCTGAGCCTTGAGTTCCTGGGCCCGGGCGGTTACGGCGATCGTTGCGGATGGTGGAACCTGCTGGGCTCGCTGGCTTACTTTCATAGGAGCGACCTGGCCTTTCAAAAAACATGGAATTCTGAGGAACGCTTGATTAGACGGCAAAGCCCGTTGGCAGTCAAGCAAATTGGGCGATTCATGGGACAACGCGACGGGCTGTGGTATCCGGCAGCGCGATGCACGGCAAGTCAGGGTGTCTGGGTAATCCGGGTCGTCAGGTCGCTGAGCAGGGCGTGCATGCGGGGGTCGGAGACGCAGGCATGCTCGATCTTGCCGCAGGCATGCATGACGGTGGTGTGGTCCCGTCCGCCGAAGTGGCCCCCAATCTCCTCGAGACTGTGGCGGGTGAGGCTGCGGGCCAAGTACATGCAAATCTGTCGGGGTTCGGCGATGCTCTGGCTGCGTTTCTTGCTCTGGAGGTCCGCCAGTCGGACGTCAAAATGGCCTGTGACCACCTCGATGATATCAGTGATAGAAATGGGTTTGGCGGACAGGCTGATCTGCCCGTCCAGTGCCGTCTGGGCCAGTTCCAGGGTGATGGGCTGGCCGCTGGTGACCGAAAGGGCGTAGATTGTCGTCAGAGCCCCTTCCAGTTCGCGGATATTGGCGTGGACCTTGCGGGCGATGTACTCGGCGATATCGTCGGTGATCTCCAGGGCTCGCAGATGGGCCTTCTTCTTGACGATGGCGATCCGCGTCTCATAGCTGGGCGGATCGATCCTCGCCACGAGCCCCCAGTTGAACCGGCTGATCAGCCTGGCTTCGAGCGACGGAATCTCGCTCGGCGGGCTGTCGCCGCTGAGGATGATCTGACGGCCGCTGTTGTAGAGGGCATTGAACGTGTGGAAGAACTCCTCCTGGCTCTGTTCCCGCTGGCGGAGAAACTGAACGTCGTCGATGATGAGCATATCGACGGTTCGGCACTGCCTCTGAAAGTCGGTGAGCTTGCCCTCTTCGATGGCCCCGATGAAGCGGTTGACGAACTGCTCGCAGTTCAGGAAACAGATCACGGCGGCCTCCAGGCGACGGCGGGTCTCGGCGCAGACCGCGTGGAGCAGGTGCGTCTTGCCCAGGCCGCTGTTGCCGTAGATAAACAGCGGGTTATAGGTGTCGCCGGGGGATTGACTGACCGCGACGCAACTGGCGTGGGCCAGCCGGTTGCTCGGGCCGATGACGAAGTTGTCAAACGTGTAGTCCGGATGGAGCGTGGGGCCTGCGTCGGGCATATCGGCAACACCCGCCGTGGCCCCGCCGGGGCGGAAGTCCACCGCGACCAGGTGCCCGGTAACCTGTTGGGCCGCACGGGTGAAGCTGCCCTTGCAGTTCTCTCTGAGAAAACCGGCCGTTGAATCGTCCGGACAACCCACCTCCAGAGAGCCGCCGTCGAAATCCAGCAAGGTGAGCTGGTCGAACCAACTGCGGGTGTTGGCCGGGTCCAGCGACCTGGCCCTGTCGAGAATTTCGGCGAAGATATTTAGGGCTTCGCGGGGGGGCAAGGCACACTCCTTTCTTTCTATCGGCCGTCCTTGAAATACCTGCGGCGCCGAGGGCATCATCCGGGTCGGTGATCCCTTGTGCAAGAGACAACGGATCTTCCCACCCGAAAACGCTGTCGGTCGAACTGCGACGGGGCGGGAACGGTACGGCGACTTTATCGGCGGCCCGCCGTCTTGTCAAAGGAAATCCGGCCGATCCGACGGCGAACGGGGTGTGAAACACGCTTGCAGCAAGACAGCCGATGGTCTATAAGACAGATCCTCAGCCCGCGATGGAGCCCCCGGAAAGCCGGATTGCCCCGCAGCCCAGACGGGCACTCAGAACAACATGGAAAAGGCCATCAGCACAATAGTGTTCACGATGAACCGGCCCCTGCAGCTTGAGGGGTACTTGAGGAGTCTTCGGACGCACATCGGATCGGAGTTTCTGCGTGTCTTTGTGGTCTACAAGGAGGACCGGTTCGATGCTCAGTATCGGACGGTCTTCGAGCAGCACCCTTGTACGGTCATTCGGGAGCGGAACTTCCACCGCGATGTGCTCGATTTGTTCGAACGGATCGACACTCGGTACGTCCTGTTCGGCGTGGACGATGTTGTCTATTTTGACACCATTGACTTTGAGGTCATCGACCGAACATTCGAGGCCCATGGCGATGACGCCTTCGGTTTTTCGTTCCGCTTCAGTGCGGATGCGGTGCGGCGGGGGGGGGATGCCGTGGAGGATGTTGACATAGGGGGGGCGTGCGTTCATCGGTTCCGGTGGACGCAGGGGGCTACCGATGATACACGCTACCCGTTCGAGCTTTCCTCGACGGTGTATTCGACGGCCCTGGTCCGGAGGGTCTTCGCCGGGGCCATGAGCCAGAATCGCCTGGCCAAGGCGCTTTTCGCCCCCGACCGCCCATTGATGCGGGGATTGAGCCGCATGATGAACATTCGCCGCATCTTCAAGCGATTCGGCTTCTTCTTCAGCCCCAA
>DSDB01000348.1 GCA_011057845.1 Phycisphaerales bacterium
ACGCCGGTATCCACGCCGCCGTCGCTGCGCGTGCTGTGGCCGGCGAGGCCGAGACTCACGGCCGTATCACTGCCGGCGTTGATGCACGGGCTGTCGGGACCCTGTCCCAGGGCCGCGTGGCTGAGGTAGTAGGCGTTGGCCAGGCCCGCGGTGGCCACGAAGCGCGGGTCGGCGTCGATATTGCCGCCGAGCCAGTTGAGCACCCGGCCAGGCTGCACGTGCACGGCCGCCGGGCTATTGCCGCCCTGGACGTCGCAGTGCAAGACCGTGAGCGTCGCGGGCCGCTGCATGTATTGCGGATTAGAATCGCTGCCGATGGCGATCTGGTTGCCGATCTGGCCGGTGTTGCCCCAGAGAATGCTGTCGGTCAGCAGGGTATTGCTCTCGTAGGAGCAGGACAGACCGCCGCCGCGGCCGTGGAAGGACGTGTACGGGTCGTAGGCCGTGTTGTCTACGATGGTGCAGTTGGCAATGGTCGGCGAGGCGTACCAGTAGGATACGATGCCGCCGCCGTCGATGACCGCGCTATTACCCTTGACCAGGCAGTTGCGCAGCATCGGAGGCAGGGAGGCCCCGCCGAAGTAGACGCCGCCGCCCGAGCCGCTGGCCCTGTTGTTCATGATGAAGCAGTTCTCGATGACGGCTTCGCTGGCCCAGCAGAACAAACCCGCGCCGCCGCCATAGAAACGGCTGTCGCCCAGGTACATCGAGGCGCCGCTGATTCCAAGTTGGCTGTAATCCAGGGCGATCTGGCGGCCCTCGGCGGTGTTGCCGATGATGCTGCATCCGCGGATAACCGGGGCGCCTTCGCTCCAGAACAGACCGCCGCCGTGGACCGCGGCGTTCTGCACGACCTGTGTGTTGGTAATGAGGACCTCTGCGCCGCCCCCGTACCAGTAGGCCGCGCCGCCGACGCCGGCGTTGTTGCGGGCAAAGTAGCTGCCGTCGATGGTAATAGTGCTACCGTTGTGGAATTCGCCAATCAACGTGCCGCCCGGGGCAAACCGATAGCGAATCATCCCACCGCCGTACAGGGCGCCGCCGCGACCGGCGTACTGCACCGAGACATCGTCAAGGGAGTACCAGTAATTTGTGGGTGGCGAGTTTATGGAAAAGCCCACGGCCCTGTTCTCGATGAATCGGCTGTTACGGATGTCGAGCACAGCGTCGGTCTCAATGTACAGACCGCCGCCGTCGACGCCCGCGATGTTGCCGATGTAATCGCAGTTGTTGACATCGACCTCGCAATACGAACTGAAGTACTGCGCAGCGCCGCTGGAAGCGGTCATATTGCCCACGTAACGGCAGTCGTTGAGAACGGCCTTGCAGCCGACCTGGCCCAGGGAACTGTAGAACTCGCCGCCGCCGGTGTAGCCGGTGCTGACGTTGTTCGAGTCGGTGATGAAGACGCGTCGCTGAATCGAGACGCAGTTGGGCTCGTAGAAGTTGGCCCCGCCGTTGCCGAGTGGCGAGTAGGCCGAACTCATTCCGTTGCTGGCGTCCTCGTAGTCAATGCCATCCGGGGCGTCGTTGTTGCCGCCGCTGCCGCCGTTCCAGCCGTTGCCGCCGGGACCACCGGGTGCATCGCCGGCCCCGTTGCCGCCGTTGCCGCCATCGCCGCCGCGGCCGCCGGAGTAGCTGGTGGAATTGACCAGAACGCTGACGGTGGTGCTTACGATATTGACATCGGTCATCCGGGCATAGGTATTCTCGCCGAAGTAGATCGCCCCGCCGACAGAGCCCAGACCGTTACGGCCGGCGTCGCCGCCGCGACCGCCGTCTCCGCCGCGTCCGCCTGGGGCATCGGCGCCATCAGCGCCGTCGGCGCCGTCTGGTTCGCCGGAGCCGCCGCTGCCGCCGGAACCGCCGGAACCGCCATTGCCGCCGTCGCCGCCGAAGCCGGCCGGCCCGCCCTCCGCGCCGGAACCGGGCGCCGTGGAGCAGCCGACGATGTGGACCCAGCGCAATTCGGGCTTGCAGTTCGGGCCGAAGTAGATGGCGCCGCCGAGGCCTGATCCGCCGTCGGCGCCCATGCCGCCATCGCCGCCGCGACCGCCGTTGCCGCCGCGACCGCCGTCGCCGGCATTGCCGCCGTCGCCGCCGCTGCCGGCCGGACCGTCATTGATGCCTTCGCCGCCATCCTGGCCGTCCTGACCGTCCTGGCCGTCCTGGCCATCCTGGCCGTCCTGGCCGTCCCAGCCGCGTCCGCCGCGACCGGCGTCGCCGGCCAGGGCGTGGCAGTTGATAATCTTCACGTTCGAGATCAGAGGACTGCTGTTGCCGTCGAAGTACAGAGCGCCGCCATAAACGTGGCCCCCGCGTCCGCCGTCAATGCCGTTGGGACCGGGTATACCGTTGGCGCCCGGCATCCCATCCTGACCATCCTGGCCATCCTCGCCGTCGTAACCGCCCACGGGCGTATTGCCGTCGGGCGCATAGAGCAGCTCGAAGCTCAGGTCCCATTCGTTGGCGTCATAGATGAGCGGCTCATAGACCATTCCATCGGTGGTTCTGGCCGCGGCGTCGAGGAAGTACTGCGGCCGTGTAAACCATCCGAAGCGGCGGGTCGGCGTTCCCTGATAGACCGCACCGATCGAGACCCAGTACACGCCGTCATCGTCCGGCTGGAACCAGTACATGTTCGGGTCCGGATCGGGCGTGATCGTGCCATTCGGATCGTTGGGGTCGGGTCCGGACGGCGGGCGGGTCGCATCGAAGGTGAACTCGAAAATGCCCTTCTTGGGCTTTGTCGCCGCGTTCGGGTCGTTCGGATCGATCTCCCAGCCGAACCACTCAACGGTATACCAATCCCGCGGGGCAACCACCGTATGGACCGCCCGCTCGGGATGGCTGAAACTGTTCGGGTCATTGGGATTGTTCGGCTCGTCGGTGAGTATCCGGATTCTGAACTCCAGCGGAAGGTTCGCCGTGGGGACATCCTGGTTGTCCACATAGCCCTCAAACGTCCCCCACCATCGGTAGCCCGTGATGGGAAGCTGGTTTGTACAGAGGAAATCATCCGCCATGACCGGTTGCCCTGCGGCGATGATAGACCGTTCCGACCAGCCTTGGTAACTCAGCGCGAGACCCTGTACATCGACCGGGGGCTGGGACCACTTGACGACGTTCGCATCCGGCGGGCCCGGCTGGGGCAATGGATCGGGCGCAGGGGGCGTGTCGGGCTTGCCCGGCGGAGCGGGCAGCGGCGGCTGGGGGTCGAGAGCGCCATCCTGGCCCTTTGTGCCGCGGGCAATAACGTTCTCGATAATCAGATGTGACAGGGTCGGCCCGGCGCCGTTGAGGCAACGGATGGCCCCGCCGAAGGTATCCACGCCCGGTGCGCCGGCCCCATCATCATCGTCGCCCAGTTGGTACGGGTCGATGGGATCGCGAATGTCATAGCCGCGGATAGTGAAGCCCTCGATGACCGTATCACGGCCCTCGCCGTTCTGAAGGATAAACGCCGGCAGTACAGGTTGTGTCCGGGTCGACGGCAACTCAAGAACCGTGTTGGCGACGCAGCATGGGTCGTCCGGGTGCTCGCTGGCGATGGTGATGGCCTTGCCGCCGAGGATGATGGGAGTGGCCAGGACATACGTACCGGCGGCGACCACGACGGTGTCACCGTGATTATAGGCGAAGTCGACGGCCTGCTGGATCGACGTGAAGTAGGTTCCACCGAACTGACCGGGCACGTGCAGGACCCTGGGCTGGCGGAACGAGACGGTCACGTGTGTGTCTTGGGTGATGGTGACGGTATTGGTTTTGGTCCAGCAGGTATCGTCGTCCGTATGGGTCCATGTGTCGACGATGTAGCCCGGGTCCGGCTGGGCCGTAAGCTGCACGACCGTGCCTTCCGGGTAGGACACCCCGCGGCGATGGTCGGGCGTGATGCTGCCGTTGCCGCCAATGACACTGGTGCGGAGGGTATGGTAGGGTATGAGTTCGAACTCGATGCCGACGGTCACGTCACTCATCATCGTGGCGAAGTTGTTGACATCCCTGATGGCGTCGTTGTCGGTTCCCTGCCAGAGCTTGACCCGGTAGCCATTCTCGGGTTTGGCGAGCAGGGGCACAATCGCGTATTTCGGGAATGTGCCGCCGTTGGGGTCCACGGTCCCGTGCATGAGACTCGGATCCGTGGTCGGCGTGCCGTTGTGCAGTATCTGGACGGTCAGCGTGAAGGTCTCGACCTCGGTGGTCTCGTAATGGGCGCCCATATCGAGCGTGCCGGTGTCCGTGCCGCTGTCGGTTCGGGTCGTGCGGGCGCGGAGCCTGGCGGCCATCGGCGGCGTGAGGTTCAGCGTGCCGCCCGTATCGACGCAGGGGCTGTTGACAAGCTGTCCGGCGGCCTTCTGGGTCAGGTAGTACTTGCCCAGCGGACCGGTGGTGAACAACGGATTGGCCTTGGTGTTGCCGGTGCCGGCGTCGCCGTCCTCGATGCAGGAGAACTTCGCGGCTACTCCGCGCAGATCATCTCCGTTGCCCCAGAGGATACAGTTGGAAATGGCCGGCGCCGAACCGCGATAGCCGACGATGCCGCCATCCAGCGAGGCGTCGGGATCATCAATGACAATCGTGCAGTTGACGATCTTCGGAGATGAGCCGTCCAGGTCGATGCCGCCGCCCTGGTAGAGGGCCTGGTTGTTCAGGATGAAGTTGTTGAAGATCAGCGGATCGGAGTTGTAGCACGCGATACCGCCGCCGACGTTGGCGGCCCGGTTGCGCTCGATGGTGCAGTCGCGGATGGTGCCGGAGCTGTTCTCGAAGTTGACGCCGGCGCCGATACCGGCCGTGTCGATGGTGTCATTGCGCGCAATGAGGCAGTTCTCGATCAATGGCGATGCATAGTAGCAGTCGATACCGCCGCCGTAGTACAGGGCGGAGTTGTCGACGATGATGCAGTCGAAAATGGACGGGGATGAACCGTCGCACGAGATACCGCCGCCGAATTCCGCGCTGCCCCAGGCCACGGTGAAGCCCTGGAGGATCGAGTCCGGACCTTCCTCGTTGTGGAACGTCACGGTCGAGGTCTCCTGCGCCAGGCCCAGGATGTAGGTATTGGCCGGACTGATGTCGGGGATATTGACGTCGTTGATATCGCCGCTACGGACATGGATCGCCTTGCCCGCGAAGTCGATGTTCTCGATGAAGACGCTGTTGGCCTCGGCGATGACGGTATCGCCGTCGACGGCATGGTCGATGGCGTCCTGAATCGTGTCGTAGATAACGCCGGGTTCGCGCGCAATGACGGCGTGTCCGGGCTTGCCCTGCGGGATGAGCGTCATGGCGGCGTGGAGGTTCAATCGGCCTCCGGAAGCGCAGACGCCGGGCAGGACGGGGTCCACCGACCGCATGAGGATCTTCTTGACCACCGGGGCCGGCAGCGACGGATACTGCGCGAACAGCATCGCCGCGGCGCCGGAGACGAACGGCGCCGCCGCCGACGTGCCGTAACCCATCGAGTAGTTGGATCTGACCCCCCAGTCCTGCATGGCGGCGGTCTCATAGGTCGGCGCCGTGCTCAGGATGTTGTTGCCCGGGGCGCCGATATCCACGGAGAATCGTCCGAAATTGCTGAACCCCGCCGGTATATCGAAGCGATTGGTCGCCATGACCGTGATGACATTGGCCAAATCCAGCGAGGCCGGATAGACGGGGGATTCGTCAATATCGACGCCCTCATTGCCGGCAGCGACCACCACGAGCACGCCCGCCTGCCCGGCGGCCTCGATGGAGTCCCTCAGCGACTGGCTGTCGGGTGTTTGAATGAGGTACACGGGGTCCAGGAAGGCCTGCGTACCCCACGAAATATTGATGACCCTGGCTCCGTTGTGGGTCGCATACTCGATGCCCGCGATGGCGGCGCTGAGCGACACCTCCCCATTGGCGTCGGCGACCTTCACGGCCATGATCCGCACGTCCCAGCAGACCCCGGTGATGCCTTCGTCGTTGTCGCCGACGGCGCCGATGATGCCGGCCACGTAGGTTCCGTGCCAGTGGTCGTCGTTGGGGTCGTTGGTGTCGTTGACGAAGTTATATCCGATAACGTCGTCCAGCAAGCCGTTGCCGTCATCGTCAAAGAACGGGGTCCCCTCGGCCTCGTCGTCGTTCCTCCAGAGGTTGTCCGCCAGGTCCGGATGGCGGGCGTCGATGCCCGTGTCAAGCACCGCCACAATCACATCACTACAATCGGTCCTGATATCCCAGGCGTCAGGCGCGTCGAGGGTGTCCAGTCCCCACTGCCGAACGAAATCAGGATCGTTCGGGATAGCGTTGATACGATACCGGTAGTTCGGTTCGGCATAAAGGACATCGGACGATTCACTGAAACGGAGCATCGCCGCCACGGTGGAGACGCCCGCGGGAAGCTTCACGAGCGACAGACCTTCGACCACCCCATCAAAGGTGCGGTCGACCGAGGCGCCGCAAACGAGGTTCGCGGATACGGCGCTGCGGACGCTGCGGGCGGTTCGCGGGCCGTCAAGGCCCAGCGCCGCCGCCGACGTCCGATCGCTGCGGAACCGCACGATCAGTTCGCCGCCGTCGGTCTTCGGCGAGAGGGCGTCGAAGAAGCTCAAACCGAGCACCCCGTCGGCCCGCGCCGATACCGCCTGCGCGCACAGTAAAAAGCACGAGCCGAGGAGAACGCTGAAGGTTCCGGCTCGGATTCTATTGTGACGCTCCATCTGCTATCCCTTTTTAATGTTTAACTGTGTCAGCCATAGCGGCCTTTGTGATTCCTGAACATACTCCGAAGCCACAGCGCCCCCATCAGCGTGCGCCTGCCGCGACTTCCATGACCGTGGGCTTCCACTATAGGTGGGGCCAGGCAGGCCTTTTGTTACGCGCAACGACCCGGTAATTCCCATAGACACACCGCACAGCCGTCAGAAGCTCGGTCCGAATTCGTTTTCCATCGCGGCGATCGCTTCGGCTTCGCGTTCCTCCTGCAGTATGATCGTGGGCTTCACGAGGATCAGGAGGATCTTGTGATCCCGCACCTTGCTGCGGTTGCCGAAGAGCCGCCCCACGACGGGAACCTTGCTCAGCACCGGTACGCCGGCTTCCTTCTCGATCTCAGCGGTGATCTTCTGACCTCCCAGCAGCAGCGTGCCGCCGTCGGGGACGCTGACGCGGGTCATCACGCTCGACGTTTCGGTCTCAGGGACGGTAACGCTGTACTGGGCCACTTCGCCTTCAGATCCGACCGGGCCCTCGACGAGGTGGGTCTTCATCCTCAGGAGGTCCTGAAGCTGGGTCATGATATTCAAGAGGACGTACTTCTTGTCCTGTGTAATCGTTGGGGTGATGTTGAGCATGCTGCCGACGCTCAACTGCTGGATGTTCTGTTGGATGCTCGATGTCTGATAGCCTCCGCCGGGGTAGGCGCCCGTGCCGCCGCCGTAGGAAACGTCGGGCGGGAGGGCGTACGAAATGTCGTTATAGACGGTGAACGTGGCCGATTCGCCGCTAAGCACCGTCACCTTCGGGGCGGTCAGGGCCTTGGCATCGGTATGGGCCTGCGTCGCGCGGATCAACAGGGCCACCTGGAGATCGTCGAGGATGGAGCCATAGCCACCGGATATATCGGCGGCGTGGCTGATACCACCCAGACTGCCAGGAACCTTCGTCGAAACGTCGGGGGTCGTCGCCAGGGCCGAACTCTGCTCGAAGGTGGCGATGCCGAACTTGCCGCCGAGGTTAAGCGTGAAATCGAGGTCCAGACCGATGTCCTCAAGGAAATTCTCGCTGACCACGAGGAACCGGGCTTCGATGGAGACCTGGTGGCCGAGCGCCTTGCGCAGTTCGGCCAGCAACGCCTCGATCTTCTTATGCACGGCGCGGGTCTGCAGGACCGCCATCTTCTTGGGCTGCTGCCGGGGGTAAATCGTGATCATACCGTCGCCATAGAGTAACTCCCCGGTCTCGGCGTCCTCGATATTGCTGTAGTACCACGTGGTCGGCTCGATGGTCTCCTGGACCAACTGTTGCAGGTCGTACGCACGCTGCATGCTCATCTGGCCACCGCCCATCATGCCCATGCCATAGCCGCCCATGCCGCCACCGTAGCCACCCATTCCGCTCATGCCGCCGTAGCCGCCGCTCATGCCGCCGTAGCCGCCCCTCCCGCGCCTGTCGCCGCCGTCTCCGCCCCCGCCGCCGCGCACGCCACCTCCGGCCGATTGCCCAAGAAGCTGGAGACCCGTGTGTACGATATCAGCGATCTGGTCGCTGAACCGGCCATGGGCGGTATGGGCGGCATGGGCATGATGGGTATGGGCGGCATGGG
>DSDB01000475.1 GCA_011057845.1 Phycisphaerales bacterium
TACACATCACCATCGCGGCAAGAATCATCTTCTTCATCATCTCATGTTCTCCTTGTGACAGCGTTTCGGTCATTTGAGTTTCGTATTTCGGGTTTGTCTCGTCTCTACAATCGCCACGGGCTTCGCATGGCCCGCACAAGGCGACGGTTGGCGGTCGGGTTGTCGACGAACCGCTCGGCGGCGGCGTCCCAGCGGAGCTTCTGCTCCATACGGATGGCGATGTCCGAGACCTGGCAGAGCAGATCGGCCTGGACGGCCGCCTCGATGTTGCAGAGGGGCTGTCCGCGGCTCTTGACATTGTCTAGGAGGTTGCGGACATGGTTGCCGCTGCGAGGCAGTTGGATGTCGTTGGGGCCCCACTCGGCCTTGAGCAACTCATCGGACGAGGCGGTAATCGCCCCGCGGTGGACCTGGACCCAGCCGTCGGCGCCCTCGAAGGCCGTTCCGTGGCTGTCGGTGTTCTTATATCGCTGCGTCCATTCCTGGGGGCGGGGGTCTCCGGTATAGCGCATGACCACACCGCTGTCGTACTTGAGGGTCAGGTCCCAGTTCAAGGCGGTGTCGTGCGGACCGGTCGGCTCGGGCCAGACGCCCTTGCCCTCGATCTCGAAGCCGGTGAGTGTCTTGACGCCGCCGCCCCACAGGGCGATATCCAGCGGATGGACGCCCCAACCGGCGATGAAGCCCAGGGCATAGTCGCTGCAGAACCACCATGTGGCGTTGCTGACGCGGTTCTCCGTATGAGGGTGGTACGGGGCCGGTCCCAGCCAGAAGTCATAGTCGATCCAGTCCGGGGCCGGGACGACCCTGTTGCTGCCGCCGGGGCTGGAGCCCGGCGACCAGACGTTGACCTGCTTGAGCTTGCCGATGCGCTCGTTGAGGGCCAGCTCGCAGGCGAAGCGGAACCGGTTGTCGGAGCGCTGCTGCGTGCCGAACTGGAAGACCGTACCATAGCGCCGACAGACGTCGCGGAGGCTCTGGTCCTCCTTAAGGCTCAGGCCCATCGGTTTTTCGAGGTAGATGTCCTTGCCGTTGCGTGCGGCCTCCAGGGCGACCAGGACGTGCCAGTGGTCGCAGGTGGCGATACTCAGGACGTCCACATCCGCCCTGGCGCAGAGTTCCCGAAAATCGGTGTAGAGCTTGCAGTCCGTGTTGCCGTAGCGCTGGTCGATGATCTTCTTGGCATTTTCGCGGGCGTCGCGTTTGAGGTCGCAGGCGGCAATCACCTGGGCGTCGTTCTGGCCCAGGAAGTTCTGCATGACGCCGGTGCCCTGCGGGCCTACGCCGATGCTGGCGCAGACGATCCGTTCGCTGGCCGCGACGGCCCCGGCCAGACCCACGGCCGAGGGCTTGACGAAATACGGCAGGCCCATCGCCGCGACCGAGGCCCCCGCTGCATTCCTGAGAAACCCACGACGTGTCGAACGAGCGCTCATAATCGGGCTCCTTAACGTGTTGGACTAATCCAGTGTCATTCCACCGCCCGCCGGCCCTTGCACTCTGGACCAACGGCACAAGACAGCTAGAGTCTACCCAACGGCTTCAATCGCCGTCAAACCAAAACCCCTGGCATATTCGCTCGTGATTCATGCGCTATGGGACGCCGCAGATGCGTCCTTTTATTGCGTTGGCGCGGGCCGCGGGGATGTTGTAGAATTATGGTTTATTGGTTCTTGGGCCGGCCCGGAGGTTGGGCGGTTTGCGGGTGGTAGGCGCGGCTTTGGGCGTCGGCCGGTTGACCGGTGGTACAAACTCAACAGTTTTAGGAGATTGTCATGTCAGAGAACAAACCCACATTATCACGCCGGGCGTTCCTGCGGACGGCCGGGGCGCTGGTTGCGGCGCCGGCGATCGTGCCGGCCACCGTGTTCGGCCGCGACGGCAAGGTGCCGCCCAGCGAACGGATCATCTTCGGCGGCATCGGCATCGGCAACCGGGGCACGCACGACCTCAACTGGATGCTGCCCGAGCCGGACGTGCAGTTCGTCGCCGTCTGCGACCCACAAAGGGCCAGGGCGGCCGCGGCCAAGAACGTCATCGACACCCGCTACGGCAACAAGGACTGCAAGCTCTACCACAACACGCCGCAGTTTCTCGCCGAGCGAACCGACATCGACGCGGTGCTCAGCACCACGGGCGACCGATGGCATGCACTGGCGGCGATTATGGCGATGCGGGCCGGCAAGGACATCTTTTCCGAGAAGCCTTCCTGCATGACGGTCGCCGAGGGTCGGGCGGTTGTTGAGACGGCCCAGCGGTACGGCCGCGTCTATCAGGCCGGGATGCAGCGGCTCAGCGAGGGCAACTTCGCGTTCTGCGACGAGATGGCCCGCTCCGGCCGCCTGGGCCGGATTCACACCGTCCGGGCCCACATCGCACCGTGGGACGCGGCGGAACTGCGGCACGACTGGCTGCCCGCCGAGCCGCTGCCGCCGAAAGAGGAGGTGGACTGGGATGCGTGGCTGGGGCCGTGCCCCTGGCGGCCGTACAACGCCGCCTACGTCCGCGGCGGCTGGCGCGGCCACTACGATTTCCACACGAGCTGCATTGGTGAGTGGGGGGCGCACACGTTCGCATCGTGCCAGGTGGCCATCGGCTGCGAGAGAACGGCGGCGGTGGAGTACCACTACGTCAACAACGACAGCGGGGATGGAATGGTGACGGTATTCGAGAATGGGATCAAGATGGTCCTGCAACGAGAGGGCTGGCGCGGCTCGTGCGGCGTGCGGTACGAAGGGACCGAAGGCTGGGTCGCCTGCGCCGACGGCTATTCGCAGCCGGACGTCTCGAATCCGGCGATGCTGAGCGACTTCAAGAAGCTGGTGGGCGACTACATGGCCCGCACCCAGCGCCCGATGAGCCACATGCGCAACTTCCTGGACTGCATCAAGTCTCGTCACAAACCCGTCGCTGATGAGGAGGTCATGCACTATTCGATGGCCACGGTCCACGCGGCCAACGTCTGTATGTGGCTCAAACGCGACGTGCGCTATGATCCGGTCAAGGAACGGTTCGTGAACGATCCGGACGCGGATCGGTTCCTCTCGCGTGCGATGCGAGAGCCATGGATCTACTGATGATTCACCGCCGAGGCAAGTATCAAGTATCAAGCATCCAGCATCGAGTAAGGAATAGAACTATGCGAAACAAACAAATATTACTGGTTCTGTCGGCGGCGGTAATACTGGCCGGCGCGATGTATACGCCGGCGCAGACCGTCCCGCCCAAGCAAGAGGAAGGCAAGCTCATCGCCGTATTGAAATCGGCCGACGCCACCCGCAAGGACAAACACGATGCATGCCGACAGTTGGCCCTGATCGGCACGAAAGCGGCCGTGCCCGTGTTGGCGTCGCTATTGGGCGATGAGGAGATGAGTCACATGGCCCGCTACGCCCTGGAGCCCATACCCGATCCGGCGGTTGATGCGGCGCTGCGCGAGGCATTGGGCACGGTCAAGGGCAAGCCCCTGGTCGGCGTCATCGGCAGCGTGGGGGTGCGGGCCGACGCCGGGGCCGTGCCGCAGGTGGCCGGGATGCTCAAGAACAGCGATCCGCTGGTGGCCCAGGCGGCCGCCCGGGCGCTGGGCGGCATCGGTACGCCCGAGGCGGTCAAGGCCCTCGAAGGCGCCCTGCCCGGGACCTCCGGCGATATGAAGCTGTGCATCTGCGAAGGGCTCCTGCGGGCCGCTGAGGGTTTTGTGGCGGCCGGTAAGAACCCGGATGCCGTGGCGATCTATGACAGGCTGCGCAAGCTCGACGACCCGCACCAGGTTCGTTCCGGCGGTGTCCGTGGGGCGATCCTGGCCCGCGGGCCGGCCGGTGTGGCCCTGATCAACGAGTATATCAAGAGCAGCGACTACATCCTGTTCTCGGCGGCCATACGGGCGTCCAGCGAGATGCCCGGCGAGGCGGTCACCAAGGCCCTGGCCGACGGCATGAAGGGTCTTTCGACCGACCATCAGTTGGTCGTCCTGGGGACGCTGGCCGTGCGGCGCGATGCGACGGCGATGCCGCAGATCGCCGAAGCGGCCGCAAG
Source organism: Phycisphaerales bacterium (assembly GCA_011057845.1). Taxonomy (GTDB): domain Bacteria; phylum Planctomycetota; class Phycisphaerae; order Sedimentisphaerales; family Anaerobacaceae; genus UBA2266. Next base: position 4,036 of record DSDB01000475.1, read on the forward strand.
CGGCGACAAGGCGGTCCGACTGGCGGCCATGAAGGCCATGCCCGCCATCGGCGATGCTTCCGCCGCGCCGATTCTGCTGGACCTGCTCAATGACAGCGACCGGGATATTGCCAACGCCGCCCAGGAGAATCTGGCGGCGATGGAAGGCCCCAAGGTCGATGCCGCGGTCCTGGCCATGCTCGACAGCGGACAGACCGCCAGACAACTCAAGGGTCTCGAAATGATCGAGCGGCGGAGGATGACAAACGTTACAGCCGCCCTGATGAAGGCCACGGCCGACGATGATGAGGCCGTCCGCTCCGCCGCCATCCGGCTGCTGGGTTCGACAGCCGGGGCCGATGAGTTCCCCGTCTTGGTCAAGCTGCTGTTGAACGCCGAAAGCGCGTCGGAGATCCGCTCGGCTGAGCAGGCGTTGTCGGGCGTGTGCAGCCGCCAGGCCCAACCGGCCGCCGGCGGTCTGGTGATTCACAAGGCCGTGTATGGCGCCGCGGACGGCCGCTCGGCGGACGTAACCGCCAAGGTGGCCGAGTTGGTCAAGTCGGGCCAGTTGTCAATCACGGCCTCGAACGCCAACTTCGGCGACCCCGCCGAAGGCACCGTCAAGCAGTTGACCGTGGACTACACCGCCGGCGGCGTCAGGCAAACCGCCACCGTCGCCGAGGGCGAGACGCTCACGCCCGCGGCCGCCGTAACGCCAAAGCCCCTGCTCGATCAACTCGTCGCCGCATTGGACAAGGCTCAGACGCCACAGAAGGCGGCCTTGCTGCGGGTGCTGCGATCCACGAAGACCCCGCAGGCCCTCGACGCCGTGCGATCCGCCGCCAGGGGCGAAGGCGCCATTGCCGATGAGGCCGTCAGTATGCTGTGCGACTGGCCCACCGCCGAGGCCCTGCCCGACGTCCTCAAGATGGCGCAAACGGCCACGGACGAAAGGGTCAAGGTCCTGGCCCTCCGCGGGGCCATCCGTATGATCCCCCTGCAGAACATCTCCGAGCAGGACAAGCTTGCCGGGCTCAAGAAGTTGCTCCCGATGGTGCAGCGCAACCAGGATAAGCAACTCCTGCTGGGAGCCCTTGGCAACATCGCCTCGGCCGATGCCCTGGCCATGATTATGTCCTACATGGACGACCCGGCCACGAAGAACGAGGCGTGTTTTGCCGCCGTAGCCGTCGCTGAGCGAATCGCCGAGACCGACAAGGCCGCCGTAACCGAGGCCATGCAGACCGTTATCAAGACGACCACGAACCAGGCCCTGACGCGCCGCGCCCGCCAGGTGCTCAACAAGGCCCGCAACTGACGCCGGCACATCAGGCATAGACTTTGCGGCGTACCCGCCCAACGCACGGCGGGTACGCCTTTGCTCGTTCAATACATCATACGCATTTTTGGAGAATTACTCATGGCACAGAAGCAGACAATCACACGACGAGAGCTGCTCAGAGGCTCAGCCGCCGCCGGGGCGCTGGCCCTGACGGGCGCGCTGCGTACGCCGGCCTGGGCCGGTGGCAGCGGCAATATCCGCGTCGGCGTCATCGGCTGCGGCGGACGCGGCTCCGGAGCAGCCAGCGATTGCGTCAATGCCGCCGGCGGCGTGGAAATCGTCGCCCTGGCCGACACCTTCGGCGACCGCCTCGGCGGACTCAAGAACCAGTACAAGGTGCCGGACAACCGGTGCTTCGTCGGCCTCAACGCCTACAAGGAGGTGCTGGCCCTCGATGACGTGGACCTGGTGATTCTGGCGACGCCTCCGGGCTTTCGTCCGGTGCAGTATGAGGCCGCCATCAAGGCTGGCAAGCACGTCTTCATGGAAAAGCCCGTCGCCGTCTGCCCCGCCGGCGTCAAGAAGGTCATCGAGGCCTCCGAACTGGCGAGCCAGAAGAAGCTGGCCGTGGTCTGCGGAACCCAGCGTCGCCATGAGCCCAAGTACGTCGAGACCATGAAGCGGATCCACGATGGGGCCATCGGCGATATCGTCTCGGCCCAGTGCTACTGGAACATGGGCGGCCTGTGGGTCAACAAACGCAGCGAGGGCCAGGGTGATGTCGAGTGGCAGATCCGCAACTGGCTGTACTTCACATGGCTCAGCGGCGACCACATCACCGAGCAGCACGTGCACAACATCGACGTGATCAACTGGGCGTTCAAGGACGTCATTCCCGAACAGGTTCACGGCCTGGGCGGACGTCAGTGGCGGACCGCCCCGGAGTACGGCAACATTTACGATCACTTCGGTGTCGAGTTCTTCTATCCCGGCGACGTGCGGACCATCAGCATGTGCCGGCAGATCGATGGCGCCGCCGACAACGTCAGCGAGCGGGTCGTGGGCACGAAGGGCGTCAGCGACTGCGCCGGCTGGATCGGCGGCGAGAACGAGTGGCGTTACCAGGGGCCCAACCCGAATCCGTACATCGAGGAGCACAAGAACCTCATCGCCAGCATCCGCGCCGGCGAGCCCCTCAACGAGGGCAAGCGCATTGCCGAGAGCACGCTGTGTGCCGTGATGGGCCGCGAGTCCGCTTATTCGCGCCAGCAGTTCAAGACCTCGTGGTTCATGAGCCGCTGCACGCTCGATCTGCTGCCGCCCGACGATCTGAAACTCAGCGACTCCAAACCCGTGCCTGATTTTGCCATCCCGGGCAAGTACCAACTGCCGGGCTTTCGGGCGTAAGTAACTTGAACGACGAAATACGAAATACGAGGTTAAGGAGATAACCTGATGGCATCGTCAGAGAATACCAAAGTGGAATTGAGTAAGAGCACCACGATCGCGGGCGCCGTTGCGGCCGCCGGCGCCGTGGCGCACATGGCTTACGCGGGCGCAACAGGCAAGATCAAGGCCGGGTTGCTGGGCTGCGGCGGACGCGGCAGCGGAGCGATTCGCCAGTGTCTCGACGCCGACCCCGGCGTGGAAGTCATCGCCGTGGCGGACCTCTTCGAGAACAAGGCCCGCGGCGCCGCCAACGGCCTGCGGCGCGACGAGAAATACAAGGATCGCGTCAAGATCGAAGACGACCATATCTTCTCGGGTTATGACTGCCACGAGAAGCTCGCCGCCTGCGAGGCCGACCTGCTGTGCATGGCCACCGCCCCGGCGTTCCGCGGACGCCAGTTGATGGCGGCGATCAAGGCCGGCAAGCATGTCTTTACGGAAAAACCCGTGGCGACCGACGTCGCCGGCTGTCGTGAGGTTATTGCGGCGTCGGAGCTGGCCAAGACAAAGGGCCTGGCCATCGTCGCCGGGACCCAGCGCCGCCACGAATTCAGCCGCGTCGAACTGTTCAAACGGATTCACGACGGGGCCATTGGCGAGCCGGTCGGCGGCCAGTGCTACTGGTTTGGCGGCGGCATCTGGTTCAAAGGGGCCGACGGCAACATGAGCGAACTGGATTGGCAGTGCCACAACTGGTACCACTTCAACTGGATCAGTGGCGACCAGATCTGCGAGCAGCACATTCACAACATCGACGTGATGAACTGGTGCTTCGACGGTCCACCCGCCAAGTTCACGGCTGTGGGCGGCCGCGGCTGGCGCACCTGGAATGAGGACCAGATCAGGACCGCCAAGGCCGTCTGCCGCAAGTTCAACAACGACAGCGAGGAAGGCTGGGAGAAATACAACGGCGATATCTGGGACCATATCTACGCCGAATTCGAGTATCCCAACGGCGCCCGTTGCCTGAGCTTCAGCGGTCACAGCCCCGGAACCGGCCGTAACGGCGAGAAGCTCGTCGGCACCAAGGGAACCAGCAACTGCAGTAACAGCTACAGCGGCGAGAACTCCTGGCGCTACGAAGGGCGGAACGTGGACCCGATGCTCCAGGAGCATATCGACCTGATCAAGAGCATCCGCGCCGGCGAGCCGCTCAACGAGGGCGTCCGCGTCGCCGAGAGCACGCTGACCGCCATCGGGGCCAGAATCGCCGCCTACACCGGTCGGACCTTCAGTTGGAAGTGGCTGCTCAACTCCTCCAAGCAGACCCTCGTGCCCACGCAGGAGGAACTCATGGCGGGCAAGCCCCTCTACCATCCCATCGCCACCGGCCGCGACCCGCTCGTGTAGCACCGGGCAGTCTGTGGGCTATGGATACAGACCACAAAGGCCCCTTTCGAGGGGCCTTTTCCCTGCGCCCAAATGATAACCGGCGCGGGCCGGCGCCGCTATCGGTCGCTGGCGAGGCTGA
>DSDB01000519.1 GCA_011057845.1 Phycisphaerales bacterium
CTATAGACCGCGGACCATAGACCATAGACCGTGGACCATAGACCATAGACCGTGGACCATAGACCATAGACCGTGGACCATAGACCGTGGACCATAGACCGTGGACCATAGACCGTGGACCATAGACCGTGGACCATAGACCATAGACCATAGACCATAGACCGTGGACCATAGACCGTGGACCATAGACCATAGACCGCGGACCCAAGACTTCAGACTCACGACGCATGACTCACGCAATACACAATACGCACGACGAAACACGAGAATACAGCCGGCGGCACGCAGGCGGACCGGTCCTTTTCCACGAGGTTCCACCGAAATCCGCCGCATCCTCTGCCATGCCGGCCCCCGGCAGGGCCGCCCAACGGCCCTGCCCTTCTTATAGGTACTATCGGTCAGAACCAGGACGGCCTGTTAGACATTCCGTGAGCTCAACAGGCCAGGCCTGACCGCCATGTGCCGTGTCGGTATTCTCCAGTCCCATGGGAACTCCATGTCCAATAATGACGGCAGCGACGTTTTGGCGGACAGTCCGCACCTCATAGCCAGGCTTATACGAGGCATCAGCCACAGTGTTGGGTCGCAGAGGCTTGCGCTGCAGAATCTGTCCGGACTGATGGTCTTCAATTTCCTGGCCGCAGGGCTGATGTTCGTGGCCAATGCTTATGTGGCGAACGTCGTGGGTAAGACGCAGTTCGGCCTGTTCGCCTTCGCGGTGGCCTTGGGGCATTACGCTCAGACGGCGGTCCGGTTCGGCGCCGAGAGGACTCTGGTGCGGGATATCGTTCACGAGCCGCACCTGTTCGTGGAGTTGACGTTGGGCAGTCTGCTTCTGCGCAGCGCGGTTTTCGTACTGTGCTGCATTACGCTGTTCGTCTGGCTTATGACGTCGCACAGTGCGGCGGGGTCGAGGTGGGGGCTGGCCATGATTGTGGCCTCGCACGGGTTGTTCTCGCTCGATTTTCAGGCCCTCTACGATACATGGCACAAGATGTCCCGGCATGCCGCCTACAATTTCATCAGGCGGGCCTCCTTCAGCGCGGCCGTGTTTGCGACGGGCCATTGGGCCCCGGCCAGGCTGACCCTGAACAGTGTCGGCTTGTACATGCTTGGCAGCACGGTGCTGTATCTTGGGCTGCAGTACAGTTGGGCGTTGAAACGCATGGAGATCCGCCGCCATACGACCTCGCTAGCGGCGATGGCTATCCGGTTACTCAAACAGAACTACTGGATGTGTCTGACGACGCTGGTGGCGCTGTCGTTCAGTTCGCTCAATCAACTGCTGCTCAAACACTTCAAAGGCGCCGCCGAACTCGGAGGGTATGCGGCATCCTGGCAGATTGCCATGGCCGCCACGTTGATGCTCCAACAGATCGCCCGGATTGGAAACCCGAAAATGGCCCAGATCACACGTGCGGAGGTGCACAAGGGCGTACGCATCAGCTTTGTGTTTCGCTATAGCATCGTCATGTTCGCGGCTGCCGCCGTGATCGGCGTTCCCGCCATGCTCTGCCCCAGGCTGATTCTGGGCTGGGTATTCAAGCCGGAGTATCTGTCGGCGGCGTCTATCCTGCGATTGCTCGGCGCCTACGTCGTGGTCTACTCCCTGGGCTCGGTGGCATCGCAATACGTTGTCTCGGCGCGGATGGAGCGGATCTACTTTGGCAGCGTCGTTGCCGGGGGCGTGGTCAGTATCATTCTGTGTTTTGTCTTGATTCCCCGATATATGGGTCTCGGCGCCGGCTGGTCCCTGGTGATCTCGCACGGGCTGGCGATGCTGGCTTACTGGCTGGCGATGGTTTACCATGTTCGCAAACAACCCAGATGACACGCCGGTCAATGTCTGCAGCGCCATCGTCGCGCAGGGGCTGTGCTGCGGGTGTGGAATGTGCGCCGGGGTATGCCCCAGTCAGTACCTAGGCGTTCAGTTCAACATGTACGGCGAATTATCGCCGCGTCCGCAGCCCGAATCGGTGTGCAGCGGGTGCGGCTTGTGTCTGCGCGTCTGTCCCATGTCGGAGCCGTCGCCACCGACCGACCGGATCGCCGCTGAATTGGCGCCGCAGTGGGGCCAGGTTTCGCCTGATGCGGTGCTGGGATTCCACCTGCGGTACCTGGTGGGGTACTCCGCCGCCGACGGGCACCGCGCCAACGGTGCTTCCGGGGGCATGGGAACATGGGTCCTTGAGACGCTGCTTGCCAAGGGCCTGGTGAACGCCGTCGCGGCCGTGGGGCCGGGCGTGATCCCGGAAACGGGGGCCATCTGCGGCTATCGATGGTGCAGGACGGCGGCTGATGCCCGCGCCTGCGCCAAGTCCGCATACTATCCAGCGGAATTGAGCCGCATCATACAGTACATCAGAAGCCATGAGGGACGTTATGCCGTTACGGCGCTGCCTTGTGCGGTCAGGGCCCTGCGTCTGGCAATGCGGGCCGTCAAGTGTTTACGGGAGCGCATCGCCTTTATCGTCGGCCTGACGTGCGGGTACGGCATGAGTGCATTCGCGGCCGAATATGTCTGTGCAGACGCCGGAGGCAATCCCTGGCAACTGCACGAAATCACGTTTCGAATCAAACAGAATCAAACGCCCAGTGCACGGGTATCCCTGATCCGTTGCGTCAGCGGTCAGAGGACGGACGGTGAACATGTCTCTCTGCAACGCAGCGACGAGGCGTTCGGCAAGGCCGGGGGCAACCGCTGGTTCACGCGGCGCGCGTGCGACTATTGTGATGATGCTTTTGCCGAACTGGCGGATGTCTGCCTCATGGATGCATGGCTGCCCGCCTACCTACGGGACGTCAGAGGCAACACCGTTGTCGTAGTGCGCCATTCGGCCGTCGGGGCCCTTCTGGATGAGGCCGTCGCCAAAAGGGACATCACCCTAGCCGATGTAACTCGTGATGAAGCGGTGCGCAGCCAAAGTCCTCTGTTGTGGTTCAAGCGACGTCTGATTGTCGAACGGATTCGCAGCGCTAGAAAGGCCCATGCGCCCTTGCCGACGCTGCGAACGGACCTTTACAGGGACGACTTGAGTCCGTTGGAAGCAGCCTACGCCCGCGTGCTGATGCATATGCGGGATGCGAGCCCCCGGGCATGGTTGGATTCGGGTAAGGACCCGGTCGCATTTCGGCGAAGGCTGCGGGCCCCATCACTGGCGGCCGGTCTGCTGCGAAAGCTCATCCGCAAGGGGTGTCGTTCATGCAGCGAATAGGGCTTCTGACATATTACTGGACGGAGAATCCCGGCACGATCCTGCAGGCCCTATGCACTTACAGGGCTGTGCGGAGGCACTTCCCGGACGATCACGTAGAACTGATCAATTATCGGTCGTGGCGACATGTGTGGAAACCCAATCTCTCTTATATCACGCCCTGCCAATGGCGACGCGATACGATCCGAATGCTCAAGTACAGGAAGGCCCGCAAGACCCTTCTGCCCTTCGGCCGGAGATCGCTGGTGACCACCGACTACCGGAGGGCGCAGGCGTTTCTGCGGGAGCAGGACTACGACATGCTCGTCGTGGGCAGTGATACGCTGCTCGAGTTACATCGTTTCGGGCCGGATACCGTAACGGCATACTGGCTCGCGCCCGACATCAGGGCCCGCAAGGTCATGTGCGCTGCGTCGGCCCGGTCCACATCACTTGGTGACCTCTCCGAGTTTCAGCGCAAGACGCTCGAAGCCAGCGTACAGGGTTTCGACCTGCTGGGTGTGCGGGATGTGGCTACATATGAATTGATCCGCGGCCTCGGGGGATCGCCCGATAAGATCGAAATGGTTCCTGATCCCACGTTCACTTACGACATCGATTACGGGCCGACGGAAGCGTATCTGCGAAAAAAAGGTCTTTCCTTCGAGCATCCCACGGTCATTCTCCACATGACGCGGCGCTTCAGATGGGCCGATGATCTGGCCAATGCATATAGAGCCCGTGGTTATCAGGTCGTTTCTTTGAGACCAGCAAGGTATGCCGATCACGTCTGTAACGACGTCTCGCCGCTGGAGTGGGCCGGCTTGTTCCGCGACGCGAAGCTCGTGATTACACACCGGTTCCACGACACGTTGTTCTGTCTGAAGAATCTGACGCCGCTGCTGACCGTGCTGCCGAGCGCCTCATACGAGGCCGCGGGCGGTCACTCCAAATACGATGGATTACTCAAGATGTTTGGCATGTCCGAGACACATCTGATTCGTGACCACACCGCAGCGACCGTCCAGCAGATACTGGATGCCGGGGACCGCTCGATGGAGACCCACAATCCGCAAGTGATCCGGCGAGGACTGGCCCGGTATCAGGACCAATACGAAGAGTTCATCCGCAAGGTGGTGGCTCTGTCGCCGCCGGGGCCGGTCAAGGCAGCGGACTCGAACGGAGCAACACATTGAGCGACAGACCGATCCAGTGGTTACCCACGTCGGCGGTTGATCCAACGACGCCCATGCAGTCCATCGCGGGCCGAGTGGTGCTGCCGCTGTGCCTAATGGTCCTGGCTGTCGTTGCGGTACTTAATCCCAGCATCACCCAGGCCGGGTACTATTTCTTTCCATCGGGCATCGCCGGGATGAGCCTGATGCAGTTATTTCAGGGGGTGTTCTTCCTCGTGGTGCTTGCGACTTTGCCCTTCCTGCTGCCCCTCTGGCACGGGTATGCCAGCCTCTTTGCCAGACTGCTGCTTGCCTTTACCTTTGTGCTTGGGCTGGTCTATTTCCGGGGGGAAATCACCGGAAAGATCCCGTCACAGCAGGTCCGCGCAGAACAGATATACTACTTCAAGGTGATATTCGCATTGACCGTATGGCTGTATGTGTCATTGGTCATCCGGAACTCGGACGATGCCCGCCAACTCCTGTATTGCATCGTCATCGGCAGCAGTCTGTGTGCGGTCGTAATCTTGTACTTCTACATCACCGGTCGCGGCCAGGTACGATCCTATCTCTACGCCGGCGTTATCGCCACGCGCGGTGCCGAAGGTGTATCTGGCAAGGCGACGCTCGGCTATCTGCTTACCAGCATCTGGGCAACGCTTTACCTCTTAATAAACTTCAAGAAGCCCTGGCTTCTGTTGCCCGCTCTGCTTCTACTGGCGGCGTCTTTTGTGATGTACGACCGAAGCAGCCAGGTCGCCTTCGTATTGTCCGGCGCCTGGCTGGTCGGCTGGGGCATCTTCGTGACCAAAAACAGACACAAGCGCAATAGGCTGATGCTGTTCATCGTTTTTCTGGTGGTCGTCGCCACCGTCTACTTCAGCAGAGTCGGTTTTGACCAGTTGATGCGTCGTTGGACGTACGACTTCAGCAGGGGAGAGATTGGGTCGGGGCGGTCCACTTTTTGGATCAGCTCATTGGATTGGCTCAAGAGCGAGGCTGACTGGGCGGATTTCCTGTTTGGTATGGGATATGGTCAAATGGTGCAGCGGATGGCCTCGGCCGCCGGCATCTGGGTCCATACGCATAGCGATCTGTTCGACTTGCTGTTGATCGCCGGTGTCTTGGGATTGTTTTTACTGGCGCTACTGTACTACACCTTGATGAAGATCGCCTTGATACGAGACAAAACCAGTTCGGAATTCAGCGTCATGGTCGCAGTCTTCATTTCGTACGCCGCCATGAGTTGCCTTACCGGACAATTCGGCGCTCCGCACGCCATGTTCACCATCATGTCGGTGCTGTGGTGTCTGCGGCTGCAATGTGAAAGTCTCGATAGGGGGTCGCTCTTATAATCGCCGGCGGTCACAAGCGGAATATGTTGAGAATCCTCATGCTCACGCCCGATCTCGATACCCCCGGCGGCGTCTCCGGACTACTGGCGACGCTCCGCGATTTCTTTTCCGTGGGCGTGGAGTATTTCACTGTCGGCAAACGTCTTCATGAAAGCTCTTGGTTCGCTATGTTCCGCCGGTTCCTGGGGGATATCAGGCGCTTTCGCAGAACGCTGGACGCCTCGCACTATGATGTCGTGCATGTGAATCCATCTCTCGAATTCAAGGCGGTCATCCGTGACGGTGTATTCGTCATACTGGCCAGACGAGCCGGCGTACGCACCGTCGTCATGTTCCACGGGTGGAAGTCTGACTTCGAAGCATCCCTCAAAGGGTGGCGGCTGTGCGTTTTCAAGAGGGTTTTCGCTAAGGCCGACGCGGTTCTAGTTCTAGCAAGCGAATTAAGGGAGAAACTGGAGTACTGGGGGTTTTCTGCGCCCATCACCGTTGAGACAACAGCATTCCACGATGCGCTGATCCGCAGCGACACGCTCGACCAGAAATTGAGGCGGCGACGAGGGGAAGTCAGGCTGCTGTTCTTCTCGCGAGTTGAGAGGACCAAGGGAATCTACGAAACCCTCGACGCTTATGCCATGGTCAAGGCTCGGCGCCCCTTGGTGAAGTTGACCGTCGCCGGATCCGGGACAGCTCTGGATGCCGCCAAGCAGTATGCGGCGGATAGGCGACTGCCTGACATCTCGTGGGTCGGTTACGTGCAGGGGCGCGAGAAGGCGCGGGTTCTTGAGGATGCCGATGTTTTCATACTGCCCACGTATACGGAAGGACTGCCTGTTGCCGTTCTGGAGGCGATGGCTTTTGGTCTTGCCATTGTGACGCGGCCGGTGGGCGGGCTTCGCGATATCATTATCGACGGACAGTCCGGGTACCTGATCGAGGGCAAGGACCCGGCTGCCTTCGCCGGGGCCATCGAGCGATTGATCGAGGACCCCGATCTGCTCGAACAGATGTCGCGGAACAACCATTGTGAGGCGGTGGCGCGCTTCGCGGCCTCCGCAGCCGCGCGCCGCCTTGAGGCATTGTACGAAAGGCTTGTTTGCACGCATTGCCAGCTCGACCCATAGTAAACCAATCGCCCGACGGCCCACGTACGGGCCGCCAATCCGGTGGCAACATCCACAAGGAAACACCTATGGCAACACCTAGCTTTCTGGGACCGCTTTTCATTGTGGGCATGCCACGAAGCGGAACGAAACTGCTGCGTGACTTGCTGAATCGTCACCCGTACATCGGGATACCGACTGCGGAGACAGATTGTATACCCCATTTGATTACCAAGTTTGGGCGATATCCCAATCTGGGTGACGGCAACCGCTGCGAGCAATTCTACACGGAATTCGCGACAACAAGCTTCTACTGGTACATGTCGCGCGAGGGCCGAGTAATGCCGCGCGAGATCCTTCTACATGCGCCGGATCTTAATGATTGGGATTCTATCTGGGAGACTATCTTGCGGTGGTATAGCCCGCCCGGCAAGGCCGACAACTACATATGGGGGGACAAGACGCCTTCTTACATTCTGCATATGCCTTTGCTCAAGGACATCCACCCGGAAGCCAAGTTCCTGCATATTGTTCGGGATCCACGGGATTGTGCGCTTTCCAGTAAACGCGCCTGGGGCAAGAGCCTATACCGGTCGGCCAGCCGCTGGGCTGAGGCTGTTGCGATCGCGCAGAGAGACGGAGCGATGCTGGGGCAGGACTATCTCGAAATACGCTACGAGTGCCTCCTGGATAGCCCTAAGGAACTCCTCCAGCAAGTATGTTGTTTTCTCCAGTGTGATTTTCTCGAATCCATGACGACGTTGGCGCGCCCGGCCGAGAATCTGGGAGCAGCCAAAGGAAGCACGAAGATTCTGTGCGAGAATAAACATAAATTTGGATGCAGCCTCTCCCCAAAATGTATTCGACGTATTGAGGAAATTGTATTTCCGGTGGCGATGTCTGCTGGATACACGTTGGAGCAGGCGAGCCGCCACAGGCCGATGTCGCGGTTAATGCTCCAAGTCCTTCGTCTACATGACGGCATTACATATATGATGGCGGCTACCAAGCAACGTGGGGTGAGTCAGGTCTTGAGATGGATGACGCAACAACACCGTCAAAGCGGTTGGCGGTAACCGGTACGGCAGAGGTTGCTCTTTGCCTGCGCCGATTGATGGATTACACTGAGTCCAACGACTACGCGGGTTACGACCCCTACGATGCGCTGAACAGCCCGCTGATCGGACCCTTGGGCAGGCGCATCAAATGGTTCGGCATCGGTTGCACGCAATTCATCAAGCGATGCCCGGTCAATATCCGTCCCCTTCTGCTCATCCCCCGGCAACACAACCCCAAGGCTATCGGTCTGTTCCTGTGGGGCTACGCCAAACTCTACAAGGCCCAGGGCGAACAGCGCTGGCTCGACCGC
>DSDB01000606.1 GCA_011057845.1 Phycisphaerales bacterium
GGGCGACCGTGGAGCGAATTGCCGACTCGGAGGGGTTGCCCGTCGAGGGCGAAGGAAGGCCGCAGTGGCCCGACCACGCGGACGACGAATTGCGATGGCTGTATCAAGAGAACAAGTTGCCCGTGGAGCAGCTGAGCAAGCACCCCATGCTCCTGGCGTTGTTCACGACGAAACTGAACTCGCGGCTCGGCAAGACCCAGCTATACACGCCCGCTGAAGTGCTCTCGCGGCTGCGCCTGCTGGACAGGTCCAGCAAGCTGACGCCGCTGGTCCAATACAAATCGGTTTAGGAACAGAGTCTCTTGCGGAAGAACGGCTTGTTGATCGCTCTGGGCGGTTTCCTGGGTAGCGCGCTGCTGCTGATGGTAATCCAGCCGCCGCTGGGCTGGTCCTGGGCGGCGTGGGGGGCCTATGTTCCGATGATCCTGGCGTCGAGCCCCCGGCTGCGGGCGCGGACGCTGATACTGACCGGCTACGTTGTGGGGGTGGCGTACTGGCTGGCAAGTCTGTGGTGGGTCAAACCGGTTACCTGGCAGGGGTGGCTGACGTTTTGCCTGTACTCGGGGGTCCTGTGGCCGGTCCTGAGCCTTGGCATACGGTATTGTCGCGGGCGGCGGTGGCCGCTGGTGGCGGCCGCGCCGGTGCTAATTGTGGGAACTGAGCAGCTTCAAGGGCTGTTCCTTGGAGGTTTTTACTGGCGATTCCTGGCCCACAGCCAATACCGCAACCTCAGTATCATCCAGATCGCCGACATCTTCGGGGCCGCGGGCGTATCGTTTCTGATCGCGGCGATCAGTGGCCTGATGGCGGAATGGATCCTGTATGCCGTCGCGCCGAGGGGCCTGGCGGCGACAAGTAGTCGTCGCCGAAAGTCCACCAGGGCGGCTATGCTGGTCAAGAGCGGCGTCGTGGCCGCGGCGGTTGTGGCAAGCCTGCTCTACGGACGGTGGCGCGTGGCACAGACCGACCGCGTGGTCCGGATCGGGCCTCGTGTCGGAGTCGTCCAGTCCAATACGCCTCAGTCGGTAAAGGAGACCTTTCAGTCGGGCCGGCAGATTCTTGAGGAGCTGCTGGACCTGAGCCAGGCCTGTGCACAGTTCGGCGCAGACCTCATTATCTGGCCGGAGACAATGGTCCAGGCGATCATCAACAGAGAGGTTCTCGAGTTGATAGACCCCAACCACGAGTCGGCCCAGTTCGACCGGGCCCTCTCGCATCATGCCGCCCAGAGCAACGCCTACCTGCTCGTCGGGGCCTATGCCGCTACGCCCCGCGTCGCGGCGGACCGCCACGTGGACCTGGTGGAGAAGTACAATTCCGCGATTCTTTACGACGCCACGGGGTACAAGACGGACCAGCGCTACGACAAGATACACCTCGTGCCGTTCGGGGAGGTCATCCCCTTTCAGCGGACTGTGCCATGGCTCTACGGGTTGCTCATGTGGTTCACCCCCTATACATACGACTACTCGCTCGATTACGGCACCCGGTACACGGTCTTCGACATGAACAGACCGAGGGAGACCACGCCCGGCCGGCATCGCTTTGCTGTGATGATCTGCTATGAGGACACGATTCCTGCAATCGCACGGCGTTTCGCCCTCGATGCGTCGAGGCACAAGCAGGTGGACTGGCTGGTGAACATCAGCAACGACGGGTGGTTCGTGCAGTTGGACGGCGGCAGTGGGGAAATTGTACCCAGCATCGAGTTGCTCCAGCATGTGGCAATCTGTGCTTTCCGGGCGGTGGAGAACCGGCTGGCCGTGGTCCGGAGCGTCAACTCGGGCATCAGTTGCGTGATCGACTCGGCGGGGAGGATTCGAGATGGATACGAGGGCGGCAATCTCCCGGACGCCCATACCCACCGGACGGCGGTCAAGGGCTGGTTCGTGGATCATGTGCCGATCGATCCGCGGGTTACGATCTTCAGCAAATGGGGCCAATGGCTGGATTTTTGTTGTAAGATGGGCGTTTGGGCGATCATAATACTGCCGGTGCTTTTCAGATGGCTCAGAACCATGAAGGGATTCAGGTTTGCGAGGACGCCCGAATGAACGATAGCGGAAATGGATTTCAGAATCGATCATCCACAGAGACTGCGGGCAGGGTCGGAGGCAGTGGGGTCGTGGCGGCGGTGCTGGCGGCCATGCTGGTAATGCTGATGACATGCGGCTGCCAGGAGTCGGCCAAGCAGCCGGCGGTGAAGACATCGAAGCCCCTGACGGAACTGCCCAAGTACTCCACCAGCAACTATATGAATGAGGCGATCCGCCTGATTGCGTCCGGTCTGAACGACCAGAACTCCCATGTTCGCACGAAAGCCATCGAGGTGGTGATAGACACGCGGCACGTGGGATTCATGCCCAAGATCCAGCAGTTGCTCACGGATCGATATGTGCCGGTTCGATTCCTGGCGACGCTGGCGGTGGGCGATCTGGGGTATGAGCCGGCGATGCCGCAGATCAAGGAGCGGCTGAAGGACCCGGACCCCAATGTCAAGATCGCGGCGGCGTATGCGATGGCGAGGCTCGGCCATAAGGAGTACGAGAGGATCCTCCGCCTGGCGTTGCCGACGACGGACCAAGAGTTGCGGGCGAACGCCGTTCTGATGCTGGGCAAGAACGGCAATCGGGAGGACATCTCGCTGATTAGAGGCGTTCTGGTCGACGCACAGAGCAGCGATAAGGTAACACTCCAGTGTATCCAGTCATTGGCGATGCTGGGGGATGAGAGCATATACGCCAAGCTATGGACCCGCCTGATCAGCAAGTACGGGGATGACCGGCTGATCGGCGTGCAGTGCATGGGGGCGTTAGGAACGCCGCGGGCGCGGGATGCACTGATCCTTCAACTGGAGGATGAGGATAATTTCCTGGAGGTGAAGCTGGCCTCAGCCGAGCAACTCGGCAAACTGGGTAGCCCCTTGGGTGAGCCGGAGGTCCTGGCAGTCTTCGAGAAGAACATGACGGCGATGATGGGGGACGAGGAGGCGCGGCGAGTCAAGGTACTGGCGGCATCGGCGATCGGAGAGATCGGGACCGATAACCTGACGAAATACCTGCCCGGATTGCTCAAGGACAGATCGGTGTTCGTGCGTCTGGCGGCTGCCAAGGCGGTTTTTCGGGCCGCCATGAAGGCACCCGCGTCCTGATTCAGGGTAGGCCCCCCTACCTTATCCGGGTTCTCTGGACGGCTCATTTGGCCCATTTTGCCAAAATTAACTTGACTGTTTCGGCATTCCGCCATAGAATATGTGCTGGATGTATAGTAACAGGGCTTGGGTCCTCTTTTGCGATTATCGGGTGTACGAGGGCCGCCAGGGCCCTTTTATCGAGCCTTTGCGTGTACGGTGTGCCCCATGGCATGGTAGTGCGGACGCGACGCCTGATTAGTGAAAGGAGCCTGTTTTGAGTACGCTGACAAAGGTCCTGGTGATACTGCTTTCCATTTCCGCGGTGTTCCTCTGTGCGGCGGTGGTTACGTATGTCGCCAGCGCGGACAACTACAAGCAGAGGTACGAAAGCCAGCGCAACGGCCTTAGCGCGGCTCAGCAGCGGGAACGCCAGGCCCAGGACGATCTGAATGCCGCCAAGCAGGAGTACGACCGAAAAGAGGCGTCCTTGAGCACACAGATCACGGCGCTCAAGACGCAGAACGAGCAGTTCACGGCCAACCTGACGGAAAAGGACCGGCAGGTCAGCCAGCTGACCGCCCGTTTGGAGTCGATTGCGAAGGACGGCCAGAACGTCGCCATCGCCATGGACAACAACCAGCGGATTCTCGATAATACGCTGGCGGAGTTGAACAAAGTCCAGGCCGAGAAGATCAAGCTGGACAAGGAGTTGAAGGAGACCACGGCGACGCTGATGGAGAAGATGTCGGTCATCGACACGCTCAAGACCCAGAACGAGCGGCTTGTGGCGGAGAAGGCGGATCTGGACAAGAAGATCAGCCAGCTCATGACGCAGTACGGCAAGACCGCGCCGGTGACGGCGCCGGTAGTTTCTCGTCAGGACATGGTCCAGCCCGCGGCGGCGACGACAACATCGAACATCGGCCTCAAGGGGGTGGTCACAGCGGTGGACGCTAAAAACAGCCTGGCCGAGATATCCATCGGCTCGGCGAACGGGGTTCGTCAGGATATGAAGTTTCATGTGACGCGCGGGGCGGAATTTGTCTGTGATATTCTGATATTGGATGTTGACGCGGACCGGGCGGTGGGTATCCTAGACCTTGTCCGGCAGCAGCCCAGGGTGGGCGACGCGGTCAGCACGAATCTGTAACGGTCCCATCCGCGTCGCGGCGCGGATTGAATTATCATGCCGTCGAGGTAAGACATGAGTCCAAGCGGACAGACTCGGGGAAAGAAGGCCACCGTGCCGGACAACGTGTATACGGTGCTTCTGGCCGCGGCGTTCCTGGCGACCCTGGGAACGGTGATCTTCACGCTGAGCATGTGCTATGTGCAGTACGGGGCGCTGTTCAAGGCGTCTTCGCCCTTCTGAGCAGCCCCGGCCGCATGAACAGGGCGTGAGGCAGTAGTTTGGCGAACTGAGAAAGGAGTCAATAGTGTTCCTGGACAGTGTCTTGGGCTGGTTCAGCATGGATATGGGGATCGACCTGGGGACCTGCACAACGCTGGTGTGCGTTCGGGATAAGGGGATCGTTCTCAATGAGCCGTCGGTGGTCGCCGTGCGCAAGGGCACGAATATCGTGCTGAACAACGGGGAGGCGGTGGGGCTGGTGGCGCGGGAGATGCTGGGAAAGACGCCGGGGTCGATTTCGGCGATTCGTCCGCTGAAGGACGGAGTCATCAGTGATTTTGAGATCACCGAGGCGATGCTGAGCTACTTCATCCGAAAGGTTCACGGCCGGGGGGGGCTGGTGCGGCCTCGGGTCGTGATTGCGGTTCCCAGCGGGATTACGGCGGTCGAACGGCGCGCGGTGATCGACAGCGCCGAGCGGGCCGGGGCGAGAAAGGTCTATCTGGTGGATGAGCCCATGGCGGCGGGTATCGGGGCGAATCTGCCCATCACCGACCCGACGGCCTCGATGATCGTCGATATCGGGGGCGGCACAACGGAGGTGGCGATCATGAGCCTGGCGGACATCGCCACGGCCGAGTCGATCCGCGTCGGTGGAGACGATATGGACGAGGCGGTGATCAATCACCTCAAGAAGACGTATAATCTGCTGATCGGCGAGCCTCGCGCCGAAAAGGTCAAGATTCAGATCGGTTCGGCGTCGCCGCTGGAGGAGGAGTTGACGATGGAGGTGGCGGGCCGGGATACGATCTCCGGGCTACCCCGCAAGATCGTTATCACCAGCGAGGAGATCCGCGAAGCGCTGCACGACCCCGTTGCGGCAATTATCGACGCGGTTACGACGACGCTGGAGCGAGCGGAGCCGGAACTGGCGGCGGATCTGATTGACAACGGCATCCACATCTGCGGCGGCGGTTCGCTGCTGCGAGGGATGGAGACCGTTCTGGCGAATGCGACGGGCTTGAAGGTCACGCGGGCGGAGGACCCGTTGAGTTGTGTGGCCCGAGGCACCAGCGTATACCTGGAGAACCTCGAGCTTTGGAAGGATACGATGGATCACAACGAGTACGGCTGGGAGTGATCCGTCGCCGCAGGCCCCACGGTTTTGCCAATGAAACGCTCGGGGCAAGGATGACATACGCACGTCATGCGAAGGAAGCCATTCAGAGTCAGTAGGCGAATGTTGTTCGTCTGGTTGCTGCTGGCGGGATTCATATTCCTCTTTGCGCCGCAGGGGATCACGAACAAGGTGCATCTTGCGTTCGCCCGGACGTTTGAGTGGCCGCTGAGCCTGGGCCGAATGGTGTATTTGGGTTCCGGCACAACCCGGGCGCTGCCGGACGCGGTCTCGCAGCAGAAGTACAATCAACTGTACAACCACCTGCTGAATGTGACGGCCCAGCGGAACCAGGCGCAACGCCAGGTGGAGTACCTGGCGCGGCTTCGGTCGGCGCCGGCGTGGGAACGGATGGCGTTCCTGCCGGCGGAGGTGATTACCCTATCGGTGGGGGCACAGGACGAGTTGTTCATCAACCGCGGCACCGAGGACGGCGTCGTCAAGGGCCAGTTTGTGCTGGGTGATAACAGCGTTGTGGGAGTCATCTCCGACGCTGCGCTGAGGACGGCGCAGGTGCGGTTGCTGACGGACCCGGGCTCGACGGTGGCGGCGCGGCCGCTCGGGGTTGATACGGGCCGCCTCATGCAGGGGCTCGGCGGAGGTCGGGCGACTATCCGGTTAATGAAAGAGAAGGTCGAACCGGGGAACCGGATCATGGCATGCGCCAAGCCCGGGTTTCTCGACTGCGACATGGTGGCCGGGGTGGTAACGGCATGCGAGCGAAATGCGACCAGCCCGTTGCTTTGGGATATTACCGTCGCGCCGGCCTGCGACATGAACAAGCTGGGGGGTGTCGCGATTATCGTCATGGGCGCTCCGAAGTAGACAAGCGGGCGTTAAGCACCCCGGATCGGGGCGATGGCGTGGATGGATCATGCACTGGGTTCGATTTGTCATACTCCTGTTGGTTGCGGCGATGCTGCAGGCCGGATTTGTCGGCACGTTTGCCGTCGGACAAAACGTGGTGCCGGACTTGTTTCTCATCATGGTGGTTTTTTTTGCGGTCTACTGCGACCCCTATGATGCGGTCATCATCAGCTTCGCCGTGGGGTTCGCCGCGGATATTGCGGGTTCGACGATCGGGCCGCACATGATCAGCTTCGGCGTGGTCGGGACGGTCTTGTCGGACCTGAATCGGTTTATGGCGCTGCGCAAGATGTCCTATCAGGCGGTGGCGATCTTCCTGACGGGGACTCTGGCAAGCATCCTGACGCATCTGCTGGCGGGTCTTCAGGGGCAGCAGAGTCTGGGTGGTCCTCAGACCTCGGTGTTGTGGGGGCCTCTCTACTCGGCAATCATCGGGCCGTTTCTGTTTCTGCCGGCGGCATGGTGGATGCGGATCCGGCTCTTTCGACCGGCGCGGTACTGACCGCGGCATATCCGCATGTTCGAGAAACGTCTGAGAATATTCATCGGCCTGAGCCTGCTGATGCTGGCGGTCTGCGTCGGACGCCTGGCGCAGATG
Organism: Phycisphaerales bacterium; assembly: GCA_011057845.1. Taxonomy (GTDB): domain Bacteria; phylum Planctomycetota; class Phycisphaerae; order Sedimentisphaerales; family Anaerobacaceae; genus UBA2266. Next base: position 7,127 of record DSDB01000606.1, read on the forward strand.
CAGTTTGTCAACCGGTCGGCGGTGGAGCGGGCTATCCGGACTCTCAAGGACGAATGGTCCAGGTCCAGCCAGTTCACCACGGTTCGCGGCAAGATTCTCGACCGTAAGGGCCGGGTGCTGGCGCTCGACGAGCCCCGGTTCTACCTGCACATCAGTTACCGGCTGAGTTCGATTCTGGATGAGAGGGTGCGGCGGGCGGCACGGGAAGCGACCAACCCCGCGAAGGACGAGACCCCGGAGGCATTGCAGAGCCGTCTGGACGAAGTCAACATCGTGTTGGACAAGTGTACGGCGTTCAACATGAGCCGCGCGGACATGGAGAAGCGACTGGGCGAGTTGAACGACCGGATGTGGAATCTGCGCAGCTTCGTGGCCTGGGTCCGCGGCGAGCCGGATCCGAATCTGCTGACCGAATATGGCGGACGGGTGAACAGTATCCCTCTCTCCCGGGCTATGGAAGACTTCGCCGGGCGGTTCTCCGACGAATCGCAACGGCTCCAGGCGGTTCGTGCGATCGATGACCTGCGGGAGTTGAATGCGAGCATCGCCCTTCTGGAGTTATATGAAGACGACGATGTGTTCGCGGCGCAGGTGGAGTTTCTTGGAGTATCGGGGGTGGAGATACTCCCGCAGGCCGACCGCAACTACCCTTACGGTCCTGTGGCGTGCCATGTTATCGGATGGGTGGGCCCGGCAAAGAATCCGGCGTACAGGGAGTTGTTCGCCGACGAACCGTTGGCCAGCTACCTGGAAGACGATGTTTGCGGGCGCGACGGAACAGAGTACGTCTGTGAGGCAATTCTGCGAGGACGGCGCGGCGGCGTAACGTATGATATCGACAAGAACGTCATCAGCCGCACGCCGCCGCAGTTCGGCGGAGACGTCGGCCTGACGCTGGACATTGAATTACAGAAGACCATCGAGGAGATGCTGGTCGATCCGAATGTGAACCCCCTGTCGAAGAACGACAGCGCCGCCGTGGTGCTGGACGTTCCGACAGGCGATGTCCTGGTGCTCGCCTCACAGCCGCGATTCGACCTCAACC
>DSDB01000604.1 GCA_011057845.1 Phycisphaerales bacterium
CCCATGCGCCCGGCCGCGTTGAGCATCGGGGCCAGCCGAAAGCCGATATCGAAGCTGTCCAGGCCCTTGCCCGTCAGGCCCGCCGATTCGATCAGGGCGGCGATACCCGGCAAGCTGCATTGCGGCAGGGATTTGAGCCCATAGCTGGTGAGCACGCGGTTTTCGCCGCGCAGGTCCACCACGTCGGCGACGGTGCCCATCGCCGCCAGGCTCGTGGCGTTGAGCATGAACTGCCGCAGGTCCGGGTCGAGCCGCGGCCCGGCCGCGAACTCGTTGGCCAGGGCCCAGGCCAGCTTGAAAGCCACGACCGCCCCGGCGGCGTCCGGATTGGGATAGCCCGCCTCCAGGGCCGGATGCACGATGGCATTAGCCTGGGGCAGGGTCTCGGCGAGGCCGTGATGGTCGGTGATAATCAGGTCCATACCCAGCCGGCGGGCCAGAGCGGCCGACTCCAGGGCCGTTACGCCGCAATCGACGGTCAGAATCAGCCGGGCCCCGGATTCAGCCAGGCTCCGCACGGCCTCGTCGTTGAGGCCGTAACCCTCGTCGACGCGATGCGGGATATAGTAATCGACCTCGGCCCCGAGCAGACGCAGCAACCGCCAGAGGATGGCCACCCCCGTGATACCGTCCACGTCATAATCGCCGTAGATGGTGATCTTCTCGCGTTGAAGGACGGCGTTCTTGAGGCGTCGAACGGCGTCGCCGACCCCGGGCATGCGATCCGGCGCAATCAGGTCGGTAAGCTTCGGACGCAGGAACGACGAGGCCGCCTGAGGATCGGACACGCTGCGGTTGATGAGCACCTGGGCCACCAGCGGACAGACGCGAAGTGCCCTCGCCAGCTCCGCGCAGCGGTTATCAAACGGCCTGATCACCCACTGCCTTGCCTGGCTCGGCGTTCGCATGCGACTGTGCCTGACGCCGGTTTGCATCCGTGCAATCCTCCTTCACCTTCACCGCGGAGCACGCAAAGACCGCGGAGAGACTATTCATCAGCATAACCCTATGACTCATTCTCTGCGTGCTCGGCGGTCTCTGCGGTGAGTATCACAGCAGTTCGTCGATGGCCGCGGCAATGTCCTTCTTGCTGGTCATGCCGACCCATTTCTTTTCGATCTGCCCGTTCTTGAACAGGATCAGCGTGGGAATGGCGGTGATGCCCATGCTCATGCCCGCCTCGCGGGCGTCGTCGGTATTGACCTTGCAGATGAGCGCCCGGCCGCTGTAGTCGGCCGCCACCTGGTCTATCACCGGGGCCATCATCTTGCACGGCCCGCACCACGGGGCCCAAAAATCCACCAAAACGGGCATATCCGAGCCCTGAACGGTCTCGGTGAAGGTTGCATCCGTAAGTTCCGTCACATTTCCTGCCATCCGATAGTCCTTTCGTGTGAGAGTTATCCCCTTGCGCAGCAAAGGCATAAGATATTGTCATTTTGGCAAGTATTCTGCCGAGGCTCGCGCCATGGGTAGAGAACAACGGGCGTTTTGCGCATTCGGGGTTACCAGCACGCCGGGCAGCGGGCCCGGTTGCCCGGGCCCCGTGCTGTATAACCACCGGGCTCGCCGCTCAGGTTGCACGCCTGCGGAGCCCTATCCTGCGGCCCGGCAAACGTCACGCTAACCGATGCCGTTGACTTCTTCAAGAGGTTTTCCGCTGATGGCCTGTGGCCGGCGGAGGTCAGACGTGCTGGTAACCCGCAAAGCGACAAACGCACGCTTGGCTTCTGTACCGGCACGCAGATTCCTGCCGGCAACGACGCCGTTTCGGTTGCGGCCGAAGGCCGATCCAGACAGCGGGCCGGTCTTGTCTGGACAGGCATGTTAGGCGAACCGCCCGGCCGATTCAAGGGCAATATCCTCCGGCCCATTGCGGGGCGATTCCGGCGTAATGGTCCTGCATCCGGCCCAACCGCGCCGAAAAAGCGTGGAGATTTTCCTGGGACGAGCGTTTTTTCTCGCAGGAGGGACCCTACCTGGTGGATGTATAACCCAGAGCGGACCTTGCGGCGCGCAAAGCGGCCTTCAGAAAACACTTACGAGATTTCAACCGAGGTGCGGCAGTCCGGCGTTACGTCCGAGAACCCAATGTATAGAAGTGCGCCTTTGTCTTGAATGTTAAAATGGGAAGAATAGACTTGACTTGGAATGTCAATTCGGGTAAACTGATGCTCAATGGGGGTGAACAGGACGCACCTAGAGTTGAACCGGTTCAAGAAAGTATCAGTCAGGTTGGTCCAGGTTAAGAATCAGTTACACGCTACCGGGGGGTAGACACATGGTGGGGACTAAGACAATCATCACTGGGGGTTTCGCAAGCCTGTTGCTGCTTCACATTCCTTGCGGTCGCTGATTCGCCAAAGCCAGCCGGGGGTTTTTTCACACGCCAGGGGCGGTCGAGCGTACGACCGATGCCCAAGGTACATTCAGACAGAACACGGGCGGACCGCACGGTCCGATCCAAGAAGAGAGAAAGAAGAGGACAATTATGTTGAATAAGCACTTCACGCACATCATCATCGCCGCCGCCGTCTTGAGTTTCGCCCAAATCGCGGGCGCCACGCTCGGGACCATCAACATCGAACACGACGGTTATGGAGCCGTCGGGACGGTCCAGGTCTGGGGCGGGGGGCTCAGCGGCAGCAGCGTCAAGGCCGGCGTCTACATGCTCGACAAGAGCGCCGGCACCGGCGACGGCAACCTGTGGGACAACGGCCTGATCGGAACCTTCTGCATTGATTTGACCCAGAACGCGCCGGGTTACACGACGACCTACCAGGTGGTCATGCCGCAGGACGCCCCCGTGCCGACGACATTCCTCGGCGAGACCATGGGCGCCGCCAAGGCAGCCTATCTGAGCGAGTTGTTCGGGCGGTACTACGATCCGGCATGGGTCAACGGCGGAAGCTGGACCAGCGCTCAGAACGCCGCCGCCGAGGCCTTCGCCGCCGCCGTCTGGGAAATCATCTATGAGGATCTCCCCGCCTCGCCGACGCTCTGGAACGTCACCGCCGACGGCACGAGCGGCAGCCTGGGCTTCAAGGCCACGGGACTCGATACAACCTTGGCCAACAGCTTCCTGCACTCGCTCGACGGAACCGGCCCGACGGCCGAACTGCGGGCCTTCCGCAACAGTTGCAAGCAGGACTTCATCGCCGTCGTACCGGAGCCTGGCACGATCCTGATGCTGGGTCTGGGATCGCTGAGTCTGCTTCGCCGCCGCACGGCCTGAGCAAGAAACCCGTGTCCTCCTTCATCCCGGCGGTTCGCCGTCGGGATGAGGGGACCCGGATAACGACGGCAGCACGCATCGCCGGAGGCGAGCGAGGGGTTCGGATGACCTGGAATACCTACACGGAGGCGAGCGAGGGGTACGGACAGCCTGGAATCATACAGAGCATTAAGAACGAACACACCAACAACTCAAGAATGAATGGGGGTACTCAGATGAGTAACACAATGAAGACACGACGTATCGACACACTGATTATTGCAGCGGCCATGACAATCGCGGCGGCCCTGATGGCCACGGCCGGCGCGGCCCCGGTGTACACCGGCAGCCTGTCCAGCGACGACGGCGGAATCGTGGCCACCGGCATCTGGCTGACGGAGGGAACGACCAGCCTGTGGTGGGAGGTCAGCGAGAACGAGGACGGGTCATGGCGTTATCACTATATCTTCACGGCCCCGATTCGGGAGGTGAGCCACCTGATTCTGGAGACATCGCCGACGTTCGTGGCCGAGGACATCCTCGGCATCGACGGCGAACTCGAAGGTATCGAGATCAAGTGGCACCAGGCCTCGGCCCCGAGCAATCCCGGTATGCCTGACGATGTATACGGCATCAAGTTCGAAACGGCCCAGGGCACGACGGTCGAGTTGATTATCGACGCACTGCGGATGCCGGTCTGGGGCGACTTCTACGCCAAAGACGGCGGCAATCCGACAACGACGGCGTGGAACGCGGGCTTCGGGTCTCCCGACTTCGATCCGACGGCCCCGGCGGCCAACGGTTCGTTGAACGGCCATGTCCTGGTTCCCGATACGTATGTCCCGGAACCGGCGACGATGGTCCTGCTGGGCCTCGGCGGACTGCTCCTGCGTCGCCGAACGGCTTAGACATTGACGCTTGCAGGGCGAGGCGACACCAACGCCGTTGCCCTGACATTTCCCCCCCCATGGCGTTTGACGCCCCGTCCCGGAAGACGGGGCGTCATCTTTGCGCGCCGACCCCGGTTGAAGGGTGATCCGGAAACTCCCATTTTCCGCGGACGAAGTGCGCGGATAGATGGTTGCTCTCCGGGGCCGGGTGTGGGATAGTGGGGTCATGCAGAATGGTGCGTTGAGTGAGTTGTTCGGCCGGATGGCCGACGTGATGGAGATTCTGGCCGAGGACCGTTTCCGGGTCAATACCTATCGCAAGGTCGCGCGGATCATCGCCGATACCCCGGTGGATATCGGGGAATTGCTGGAATCCGGCCGCCTGGCGGAGGTTCCCGGCATCGGCAAGTCGTCCCTGGCCAAGATCGAGCAGTTCGTGCACACCGGGCGGATCGAGGCGCACGAGGCGTTGCTGCGGAGAATCCCGGCCGGTCTGCTGGAGCTGCTCAGGATTCCCTCAATGGGGCCCAAGTCCGTCAAGGCCGTCTATGAGGCCCTGGGCGTTACGGGCATGGCGGACCTGAAGGCGGCCCTGGAGTCCGGGGCGGTGGCCGAGCTGCCGGGTTTCGGACGCAAGAAGACCGACCAGTTGCTCAAGGGCATCGCGTTCCTGGAGAAGGCGACCGGGCGGATACGCCTGGACCAGGCGGCCGAGGCCGCGCAGATCGTTGGGGCCTTCCTGGCGGAGATCGGGCAGGTCAAGGCGATTGTGCCGGCCGGGTCGCTCCGGCGGCGATGCGAGACCATCGGGGATGTGGATATCCTGGTGACCGTGGATGAGGCGGATGTGCCGAGGGACGAGGGACGAAGGACGATGGACGAGAGAAGGGGCGCGGCTGGGATGGGCACGGGCAGGATGCCCGTGCTACGCGCGGGCGAGACGCTCGCGACACACAAGGGCCGGACGCCCTCGGCACAGGAGGCGGTTATTGAGGCGTTTACGGCCGCACCGTTTGTCGATGAGGTCCTGGCGTCGGGCCCGACGAAGGGGTCGGCCCGGATTCGGACGGTGGAGGCGCTGGTGCAGGTGGATGTGCGGGTGGTGGCGGCCGGGTCGTTCGGGGCGGCCTGCCAGTATTTCACCGGCTCGAAGGCGCACAACGTGGCCCTGCGGGAACTGGCCGTCAAGGCGGGCCTCAAGCTCAACGAGTACGGGCTGTTCGACGGCGAGAAGCCGGTGGCCGCGGCCGAGGAGGCGGACATCTACAAGGCCCTGGGGCTGGACTACATCGACCCGCGGCTCCGGGAGGACCGCGGCGAGATCGAGGCGGCCCGCAACCACACGCTGCCGGCGCCGGTGTCGCTCAAGGACATCCGCGGCGACCTGCACATGCACACGACGGCCTCCGACGGCGAGGATGCGATTGAGGAAATGGCCCAGGCGGCGCGCCGCCTCGGCTATCGGTTCATCTGCATCACGGACCATTCCCAGTCCTCGGCCATCGCCAACGGCCTGTCGGCCAGGCGTCTGGCCCGGCAGGTCAAGGCGATCCGCACGCTCAATGAGAAATCGCGGGACCTGACGATTCTCGCGGGCGTGGAGCTGGACATCCTGGCCGATGGGAGGCTGGATTTCGACGACGCCGTCCTGGCGGACCTGGACTATGTGACGGCGTCCATCCATTCGGGGATGGCGGGCGACCGCGAGAAGCTGACGACGCGGATGCTCAAGGCGATGGACAGCCGGTATGTCAACTGTATCTCGCACCCGACCGGCCGGCTCATCAACGAGCGCGGGGCGATGGACCTGGATATGGAACAGGTGGTCCGCCACGCGGCCCGGACGCATACGGCGCTGGAGGTCAACGCCAATCCGTGGCGGCTGGACCTCAAGGATACGCACTGCCGCATGGCCGTCGAGGCCGGGGCGATGCTGGCCATCGGCACCGATGCGCACAGCGCCGCCGGCCTGACGCTCATGGCCTACGGCGTGGACACGGCCGCACGGGGCTGGGCCACGAAGAAGGACCTGCTCAACGGCATGACCGTGCGCCAGTTGCAGGTTTTCGTGAACAAGAAACGATAAGATCGGCGCGTGTAACACGTGGCGCGCCCCGCGGCCTCATCACGGGCGGGATGCCCTCGACACGGGGATGGAGTTTTTCGGACTATGAGTAATGACAATAAGGTGGATCCGTTGAAGACGCTGGCTAAGCAGGCGGAGGTCGGGAACCTGGCGTTTCGAGCCTTTATCAAGGGGGCGTGCGAGATGCCGGACGAGGAACTGGACAGGCTGGTGGCCCGGATGACCGATGAGGTGCGGGCGGGCGTTGACTGTGCGGCCTGCGCACGGTGCTGCCGGGAGTTGACGCCCATGTTTGGCGACGGTGATCGGCAGCGGCTGGCGCGGCGGCTGAAAATGACCGTCGAGCAGTTCAAGGGCCGTTGTCTGGTGTATGAGGAGGACGCGGACGGACGAGGCTGGAGGATGAAGGCGATGCCGTGTCTGTTTCTGGAGGGCGGGCGGTGCTCGGTGTATGAGGACCGCCCGGTGGAGTGCCGGGAGTATCCGTATCTGGACAAGGGCAACTTCTCGTGCCGGATGCTGACGATACTGGAGCGCACCTTCACGTGCCCGATTGTTTACGAGGTGCTCGAGCGGTTGAAGACGCATTTCGGGTTTGCACGGATCGACCCGTATTGTGGATGAAGGGCGGGACTATGGCGGATATGTCACGGATGAAGCGGCTTCAGGAGGTCGTGCGGCTGTTCCTGCGGCTGGGGACGACGGCCTTCGGAGGGCCGGCGGCGCATATCGGGATGATGCACGACGAGGTCGTGCGGCGGCGCAAGTGGGTGGGCGAGCAGGAGTTTCTGGACCTGATCGGGGCGACGAACCTGATTCCGGGCCCGAACTCGACGGAGATGGCGATTCACCTGGGGTACCTGCGGGCCGGCTGGCCGGGGCTGATCGCGGCCGGGGCGTGTTTCATCTGTCCGGCCATGGCAATCGTGATGGTTCTGGCGTGGGTGTACGTGCGGTACGGGTCCAGTCCGCAGGCCGAGTGGCTGCTGTACGCGGTCAAGCCGGTGGTGATTGCGGTAATTGTGCAGGCCTTGCTGAGTCTGGGACGCAAGGCGGTCAAGGGGCCCCTGACGGGGGCGGCGGGGGTCGCGGTGCTGGTGATGTTCTTTATCGGGGTCAACGAGATTGCCCTGTTGTTCGCCGGCGGGCTGTTCGTGATGCTGTGCGTGAATCTGCGGCGGCTCAAGGGCGGCGCGATGAGCCTGTTGCTGGCGCCGTCGGTGGGGGGGTTGGGGTTGCCGGCGTGGTCGGTGGCGGCCGCGGCGGGGGCCGCGGGGGTGGCCTTCGGGTATCTGAGGCTGTTTCTGACGTTCTTGAAAATCGGGGCGGTGCTCTACGGCAGCGGGTATGTGCTGTTGGCGTTTCTGCACGCCGACTTCGTGGTGCGGCTGGGATGGCTGACGGACCGGCAGTTGGTCGATGCGGTGGCCATCGGGCAAGTGACGCCGGGGCCGGTGTTCACGACGGCCACGTTCATCGGGTACGTGCTGGGCGGCCCGGCCGGGGCGGTCGTGGCGACGGTGGGCATCTTCCTGCCGTCGTTTGTGTTCGTGGCGGTCTCGAACCCGCTGATTCCGCGGATCCGGCGGTCGGCCTGGGCGGGCAGCCTGCTGGACGGCGTGAACGTGGCGTCGCTGGGGCTGATGGCGGCCGTGACCTGGCAGCTGGGGCGGGCGTCGCTGGTCGATCCGCTGACGGTCGTGATGGCGGCGGCGGCGTTTGTGCTGCTGTTCCGCTACAAGGTCCATTCGACCTGGCTGATTCTGGGTGCGGCGGCGATGGGCCTGGTTATCGCGATGGTGCGGTGACTATTGTAGAGGGTTTGGATTTATGACATTGGGTTCACGATGGATGGTCCCGTGGGACTTGTGGTAGGATGGCGGGTATGGCTGCCGGGTGGATGACAAGCGATATGGCGTTGTGTGGCGGGATCGACCCGTGTCGGGCGGGGTGGGTGGTTGTTGTGGGGC
>DSDB01000512.1 GCA_011057845.1 Phycisphaerales bacterium
AACACCCGCACCGCCAACAGGCCGTCCGCCAACGTCTCGGCGCCGAGCCGGTCCATCACCGCGCGCAAACTGAAACGCCCTGGAGTGATTCCCATCCCGCCGGCCGACCCCAGCGCCAATACCCGCGCCGCCAACGCCGGATCACACTCCACAATCGGCGCCAGCGACGAAACCGAAGTCGCCTGCCGAATCACCCTGTCCAGCACCTTCGACCCCACGGACGGCAGACTCGATAGCGATTCGAGTCGCCCCACCGTTAGTTCTATCTGCTGAGCCGTCCGTCGTCTGTCATCAGAGGGCATATCACCACCCCTGTCGATATGTAGGCTTCCAAGACGATGCGGGCGTCAAACACCCGCAATCCTCCGATAGGTTTCACGGCCGAACGCACCCGGCCGATACGCCCTTATCTTGCCGCCAGCGACCCGTTCACCTGCTCCATCAGATCCGACACCGTGAAGGGTTTCTTCACAAAGCCCTCGGCCCCGCTCTTGAGCAACTGGTCGATCTCGTCCTGCTTGACGACCCCGCTGACGATGATGATGCGGATGTTCTCGAACTCCGCCTTCCGCCGTATCGTCTGGCAGACCACGTTGCCGTTCACATCGGGCAACATGTAGTCCAGCAGAATCAGGTCCGGGCGAAACTCCCGCGTGGCGATGCCCGCTTCGTAACCGCTCGACGCCGTCCGAACCTCGAAATCGCCCTCGCGCTCCAGGATATCGCAGATCAACTCCACGATCTCCGGGTCGTCGTCGACAATCAGCACCTTTCTCTTGTCCGAATCCAGATCATCCAGCGGGATGCGGTTGTCTTTCATGAACTTGATCAGGCTCTGTCTCGGAATGCGTCGAAACTTGGAACCTGGGACTCGGAATCCTTCCAGTCGGCCCGAGTCGAAGCAACGGATAATCGTCTGCTGGCTGACCCTGCAAATCTCCGCTGCTTCGCCTGTCGTGAATAGCTCCTTCATAGTGCCCCTCCCAGAGGCCAAATCCATTTGTTAATGTAACTATCCATATTACCTTATCGCCCTAAATTAACGGATCGAATGTGCATCTGTCAAGAATAAAAAACATGGATAAACCCAAATTCTTTGAAAAAAGCCGCGATGTTATCACACCATCGCTATCAGAAGCACTCATGCCACGTTCCGCTCGAATCCCACGAGAAGTCTTGGTTGGTAGCATTCATGGGCTCTTCTTGCGTGGCGGGTGTGGCCCGTCTACGATATGTCCGCCAGTGGAAACATTCTGTGTCAATTCGTTGGGCTGCAAGGTCAACCAGTACGAGGCCAATCAGGCCCGCCAGCAACTAGAGAGGCTGGGTCTGCGCCCCGTCGGGCTCGACGGGGCCCCCGACCTGGTCGTCGTGCAGACATGCTGCGTAACCGGCACGGCCGCGGCGAAAAGCCGCCAACTGCTCCGCCGGGCCCGCCGGATCAATCCAGCCGCTCACATCGTCATCACCGGCTGCCTGCCCGCCATCGATTCGGGCGAACTGCCCCCGCTCGGGGCTAACATGACAGCCATCACCGACCCCGACCGGGCTACCGCAACCCTCTCGGCCATCGTCCAATCCGACCCCTCGCCCCTCGTCCATCGGCCATCGTCTATCGCCCCGGCCGGCGACTCCCGGTTCAACACCGAGCCCACCCAAGCCCCGGCGACGACGAGCCGCTTCGCCGGCCACACGCGGGCGTTCCTGAAAGTGCAGGACGGCTGCGACGGCTGGTGTGCGTACTGCATCGTGCCCCGGACACGGCCGAGACTGTCCAGTAAGCCGGTCGACGAGGTCCTGGCCGAGGCGCGGGCTCTGGTAGCGGCCGGACATAAGGAGATTGTCGTAAGTGGCGTATTTTTAGGGGCTTACGGCCGCGACACTGTCAAGCGTTGCAACTGGACGGATCGTTCGACCGACCGGTTGGCTGAGTTGCTCAACCGTCTGGCCGAGGTCGATGGGCTGGCGAGGATCCGATTGAGTTCGCTGGAGCCCGGCGACATCACCGAGTCGCTGGCCGACTGCCTTTGCTCGCATCCTAACATCATGCCGCACCTGCACTTATCGCTCCAATCCGGCTCGGACCGCATCCTCAAACGGATGCGCCGCCAGTACACCGGCGGCCAGTATCTCGACGTGGTGGCGATGCTCAAGAGCCGCCTGGACCGACCCGCCATCACCACGGACATCATCGTGGGCTTTCCCGGCGAGACCGATGAGGACTTCGACCAGACCATCAGCCTGGTCCAGGCCGTTGGCTTCTCCCGCGTCCACGTCTTTCCCTTCTCCCCGCGCCAAGGCACTGCCGCCGCCCAGATGTCCGACCCCATAGATCCCGCCATCATCCGGCACCGATCCCAAACCCTCCGCCGCCTGGCCGCCGACCTCGCCCAAGCCTTCCGCGAACAGTTCATCGGCGAAACCGCCGAGGTCCTCATCGAATCACAAACGAGCCGGGTGGCAGCCTTTCGCGAAGCGAAGGGCTGGTTCGATCCGGCCCTTGCCTTCGGCAAGGACCGCCACCCCGACGCAATACGCAATACGACATACGAAATACGAAATACGAACGACGAACGGCGAACGACGTATACAGCCTCCGGCCGCACGCAGCGATACTTCACCGCCCTCATCGAGGACCACCCCACGCCCATCCCCAAAGGCGCCATCCGCAAAGTCCAATTGACCGCCAACCGTCCCACCCACGCCACCGCCCGTATCAGCTGAAAGCTATCCCGACGGCCGCGTCAAGGGTCACGGCCACAAGGTCGTCCCTGATCCAAGATAGGCCGCTATCCGCAGAATCCAGGCGAACCCGCGCCCCCGGTCGGACGGGCCACCACACCAGACAATCGCAATCTTTCTTCTGTGCTCCGGCGCCTGGATTCAGATTGACAGACGGCAGGCAGCCGCTTAGATTTACCATGCTGCGAAGCAGTCTGCGGTTGAATCCCCATCACGAGGTGGGACGGTTCGCAAGTGGTTTATGCCCATACGGAAAGGCTGGACAAAGGAGTCGTTTTTCGTCACCTGGAATCCCAAGGGTTTTCTCAAGAGGGTGAGCCGTGGAGCCATAACATGATCCATCCCCAGACGACCGGAAAATCTCCACTGAACCTGGACTACTCGAATGACAAAAACGCGGACTATTATGGTGGCGTCAGACATGACATGCTGAAGTATATCCCCCCAGCCGCCAGGACGTGCCTCGAACTCGGCTGCGGGGCGGGGCGCTTCTCGGAATTGGTCAAAGCCACCTTCGGAGCCGAGACCTGGGCGGTCGAGATCTCCGAACAGGCCGCCGCACAGGCCGCGACAAGACTGGACAAGGTCCTGCATGGCGACGCCACCCAGGCGATGGACAGGCTGCCCGACCGCTACTTCGACTGCGTCATCGCGTTTGACATTCTGGAGCATCTGCTCGGGCCGGCTGCCCTGCTGGACGCCGTGAAGGCCAAGCTGCGGCCCGGCGGCGTCGTGGTCGCTTCCATCCCCAACGTCAGGTATTACCGGGTGCTGGCCGACCTGGTCGTGCATGGCGACTGGGAGTACAAGGAGCACGGGATCCTGGACAATACCCATCTGCGGTTCTTCACCAGAAAGAGCATCGTCAGGATGTTCGACTCGCTGGGCTATCGGATTCAACAGATCGAGGGCATCCACCCGACCTCCAGCCGGACCTTCAGGATGCTGAACGCCTGCCTGCTGACCTTCCTGGCCGACGCCCGATACAAGCATTTCGCCGTCGTCGCCTCTTTGCCGACGGAATGAGTTGCCCGCCCGGGGAAGGGTTGCTATACTCCTGCCGTTCGAAATCGGGACGCATCGCCCGATTCGGCTCTCAGTTGTGATCCGTCAGGATGAGTAAGATGCAGGCCGACAACCATGCACTGCCGCGCGCCGAGCGTTTGAGACCGGTTCTTCGGGATGCCGGCGGTTCGGTGATCAGGAAGAACCTGGCGTATTGCGGCGGCGGCAACCTCAGAGTGCTGGTCCACCGTGGGCCTTTCGGCATGGGGGTGGAATTAGGCGACTGCTTGACCGAACTCGGTCTACAGGCGCAGATAGGCGCTGAAGACGGCTGGGACGAGGTGGATCTCGTGATTCTGCCGGCCGATGCCGTCGTGCTGGGCCATGAGGACCTTCGCCGGCACATCGGCCCGAACACGGTCGTCGTGCTCTGGCAGGTGGACCCCCTGCCGCCGGCGGGCTTGACGCCCGCCGCGATACGCCTCGGGCGCAGGATCGCACGCTGCCACTGGCAACGACTGCTGCCGAACCGCATGGGCGGCGCGATCATGAAGTACGTCCCTCTGGCTGGAGAGACCGTGCGCCTGATCCGATGGACCTACACAAAACGACTGAAGAGGGAATTGCGGGCCGTCGGACACAGCGAATATGCCGGCTGTGCCGAGCGCGAATGGGGCCGGGTCATGGCCAGGGAATACTGGCTGGAAACCTTCAGCCGGCGCAGCGCCATCGACCACATATTCGCCACGACCATGACCAAGCAGCGCTATCTCGAGGAAAGGGGGTATCCGTCGGAGTTCGTGCCCATGGGCTATCACAAGAATTACGGCGAACTCATAGAGATGGATCGTGACATCGACGTGCTGTTCCTCGGCAGCCTCAACAACAGACGCCGTAAAAGACTGCTTCGCGGATTGGCGCTGGAACTTGAAGAACGGGGCGTGCGACTGACGATTGTCGACCGTGGGTGTTACGGCCCGGAGCGACAGCGACTGTTGAATCGCTCCAAGGTATCCCTCGATTTGCCGCGCGTGCCATGGGATTTCGGGCCCGAGCGTTTCCTGATGTCTATGGCATGTGGTTCTCTGGTGGTCTCCGAAGGTCAACTAGCCAGTGATCCCTACAAGAACGGTGTCCATTTTGTGCAGGCCCAGGCCGAACATCTCGCCCGGGTCATCCATGACCACGTTGTCGACAACGAAAAACGCGAAGCGATCACTCGCGAGGCCCATGCCTTTGTGACTCAAAGACTCTTGCTTCGAGACGCCGTCTTGCGAATCCTCGCCAAGAGCTACCCGTCGGCGATACCCAATGAACGTCGGACGCAGCCGCCGGCCGCCGGATCCGGACGATGATGGTATCGCCGTCGCCGGCGTCGTCGATGGCCGCCTGGATACGGCTGAAATCGGCCAAGGCGTTCCATTCAGCCCAGGCCGTGTATGAAAGCCACAAGAACGGGCAAGCGGCCTCGTGGTGCATAGGGGTATAATCGGTTCATGGGTCTTGAGTCGTGCGTCGTGAGTCTGTAGTGTGTGGTCCTGGGTCTTGAGTGATGCATTGTGAGTCTTATTGGAGATCCAGGAATGGGCAGTGGCGATTTGTTCGATTTACAAGGGAGCACCGCTCTGGTCACCGGGGCCAGCCGCGGCATCGGCGGGGCGATTGCGATGGGTCTGGCGCAACAGGGGGCCGATGTCGTCCTGCTGGCGCGGGGGACCGGACCACTGGAGCAGGCAAGGCGGCAGATCGAGACGCAGACCGGACGCAGGGTGTGGGTGCGGGCGTTTGACATGGGGGCCGTCGATGCTGTCGAGTCGATGTTTGCCGGCGTGGTTGATGAGGTCGGGAGCGTGGATATCCTGGTGAATGCCGCCGGGACGACCGTTCGGGGCCCGTCGGAGGACCTGCCGCCCGACGGCTGGGCGCGTGTGCTGGATGTAAATCTGACGGCGGTGCTGAGGTTGTGTCAGGCGTTCTGTCGGCATCGCAAGTCGGCCGGTGGCGGGCGGATCATCAACATTGGCTCGCTCATGTGCGACGGGGCCCGCGCCGGCACGGCGGCATACGCGGCGAGTAAGGGCGGGCTGCTCATGCTGACCAAGACGCTCGCGGTCGAATGGGCCCGCTACGGTATTACGGCCAACCTTATCGGCCCCGGCTACATCCGCACGGAACTGACCAAGCCGCTGTGGACCGATAACCAGTTCAACCAGTGGGTCCTCAGTAAGACCCCGGCCAATCGTTGGGGCGAGCCGGAGGACCTCGTGGGCACGGCCGTGCTGCTGGCCTCAAAGGCAGGCGCTTTCATCACCGGCCAGATCATTTACGTGGACGGCGGCTGGCTCGCCATGCTATAAGATAAGCCGCACCGGCAGGTTGGGGGTTGCCTCGGCACGGCTCCCTTTGCCGGCAAAAAACTGGGGCAGAAAATGTACCGGACCCTCTTAATTCTCGCGGGATCGGCGGCGTGTTTCGCGGCCGATGGAGGCAAACTCATGCTGCACCAGCGCAGCCGCATCCCCCTTGAAGGGCAGATCGGCGATGTCCGCGTGGTTATGCGGCCGGTCGAGTGGGAGCCGAACCGCACCGCCATTATCATCTGCGATATGTGGGACCGGCACTGGTGCGCCGGGGCGACGCGGCGGGTGGCGGAGCTGGCCCCTGCGATGAACGAGGTCGTCAAGGCCGCACGGGATCGCGGCGTCTTCATTATCCACGCCCCCAGCGGCACGGTTGGCTTCTACGAAGACCACCCGGCCCGCAGGCGCGCCAAGGAGGTGGCCAAAACCGAGAACCTGCCCCGGGATATTGCCCAGTGGTGCCGATGGATCAGCGACGAGGAGGAGCAGACGGGCTATCCGATAGACCATTCCGACGGCGGCTGCGACTGCGAACCGACCTGTAAGCAGGGCTCGCCCTGGCGCCGGCAGATTGAGACCATCGAGATTGCCGAAACGGACGCCGTCAGCGACTCGGGCCCGGAGGTCTGGAGCCTCCTGGAGGCCCGCGGCATCGAGAACGTCATCCTGATGGGCGTCCACACGAACATGTGCGTGCTCGGTCGGCCGTTCGGACTGCGGAACATGGCCCGCTACGGCCGCAACGTCGTGCTCATGCGCGATATGACCGACACCATGTACAACTCGCGGGCCAAACCCTTCGTCAGTCACTTCACCGGCACCGACCTCGTCGTTGAGCACGTCGAGCGTTACGTCTGCCCCACGATCACCTCGACCGTCTTTACGGGAAAGCCCGCGTTCGTCTTCAAGGACGATAAACGCCCACACATGGTCATCCTGTCGGCCGAAAGCGAGTACAAAGCCGTCGAGACCATGCCCATCCTGGCCCGCCGGTTGCAGACCGAATGCGGATTCAGTTGCGAGGTGCTCCAGGGCAGCACCGGCGAAGACGATGGCGACCTCAACTACATCAGCGGCATGGAGGCCCTGGCCCGGGCCGACGTTGTCATCGTATTCGCCCGCCGCCGGGCGTTTGCCGCGGATCAAATGACACATCTACGGCAGTTCCTGGAGCGGGGCGGCGGCCTCGTCGGCCTGCGAACCGCCAGCCATGCCTTCGATACCCGCGGCAAGGTCCCGCAAGGCCATGCCGACTGGCTGAAATTTGACCCGGAGGTGCTCGGCGGCAACTATCACGGCCACTACGGCGCCGGACCGGCAACTACGGCCATGTGCGAGGAAGGAGCGGCGGGGCATCCGATTCTTGAGGGCGTGGAATTGCCGTTTGAAAGCGTCGCTTCGCTGTATAGGACCGGTCCGCTGGAGCACAGCGCGCAGGCCTTGCTCAGCGGAAAGATCGACGGCCAGGACCCCGAACCGCTCGCCTGGACCCACATGTATGGAGACAGCCGCATCTTCTACACATCACTGGGCCACGTGGAGGATTTCAGGAATCCGGCCTTCCGCAGGATGCTTGTCAACGCGGTCTACTGGGTGATGGCCCGGGAGCCGGCCAGGACCCCATGAGACCATCCCAAGACGGTCGCCCTGAGTGAAAAAATGCGAAGGGTCTGGATGTCAAAAACGCGAGAGAATGGTCAACCGTCCGACTGCGGGGGGCGTCTGAGAGTCAGGAGTAACCGGTTTTTAATGGAAAGCACGGATAAGAGCCTGTTGGACGCCCATATCCGGGGCGACGCCGGCGCGTTTGAGCAGATCGTCCGCCGCTATGGAGATGCTGTGCTTGGATACCTGACCAGAATGACCCGTGACCGAGAACTTGCCGAGGACCTGTTTCAGGAGACCTTCAAGAAGGTCCACGAGAAGGCCCGCTCCTTCGCCGGCGGCAGCTTCAAGAGCTGGCTCTTCACCATCGCAAATCGTTTGGTCATAGATAGTTACAG
>DSDB01000110.1 GCA_011057845.1 Phycisphaerales bacterium
GGATGTTCCGCACCGGCCGTCAGATGTCCAGGTTCTGCACCTCCAGGGCGTGGTCGCGGATGAAATTGCGCCGTTCTTCGACGTTATCACCCATCAGAATGGAGAAGAGGCGGTCGGCCTCGCCGGCGTCGTCGAGCCGCACACTCAACAGGGTCCGGGTCTCCGGGTTCATCGTGGTCTCCCAGAGCTGCTCGGCGTTCATCTCGCCCAGGCCCTTGAAGCGTTTAATCTCAATGCCCTTGCCGCCGATCTGGCGGATCGCCGCACAGATTTTACCCAGCGAGGCAACGTCATACGTATCCGGCCCATGGATCAACTGGAATTTCGTAGGGATGTCTTCCCCGGAGACGGTCTTCTCGGCCTTGAGCAGGAAATCGCGCATATCGAGGTCATAGGCCGACTGGAGTTTCTCATTGATCTGGTTGAGACGGGCGACCTCGTGCATCTCTTCGCCGACGACAACCGCCTCTTCCTGCTCCGTGCCGACCTTGTACTGGTCGCGCAACTGGTCCAGCCGCGCCTCAAACTCCCGGCTGTCTGTGAGAAAAGCGTCATCCTGGCCCTCGACACGGATCAGGTATTGAGGCAAGGCGCGTCCGTCGTAATACTCGCGGACGAAATCCTCAAAAACGATGCCGCGTTTCGCCAGCACCGCGACCAGGCGCTCGGCCTCGCTGAGCAATCGCACGAGGTCCTTGAGTTCCTTCTCGACGATGGTGCGCTGGCCGCCTTTGCCCGCCTTCTTCTTGTCGGCGCCTTGACCGTTGCGCACGAGCAGCTCGGTCCCCTCGATGCCGCGGGTGCTCATGCGCTTTCGCATCTCGGTCTCGGTAAGGACGTATTCCGATTTCTTGCGGCCCTTGACGCTGACCTCGTACAGCGGCGGCTGGGCGATGTAGATCATGTGCTCCTCGAGCAATCGCGGCATCTGCCGGAAGAAGAACGTCAGTAGCAGTGTGCGGATGTGGGCCCCGTCCACGTCGGCATCGGTCATCAGGATCACCTTGCCGTAACGGCACTTGTCGATGGCGAATTCATCCGTGCCAATGCCCGTGCCCAGCGCACTGATGATCGTGCGGATCTCGTCGTGGGCAAGCATCTTGTCGAGCCGGGCCTTCTCCACGTTGAGGATCTTGCCCTTGAGCGGCAGGATGGCCTGGATGTTGCGGTCGCGTCCGGCCTTGGCCGAGCCGCCGGCCGAGTCGCCCTCGACGACGAATATCTCCGTGGTGGCCTTCTCGCGGCTGGAGCAGTCCCACAGCTTACCGGGCAGGTTCGTGCCGCCCAGGGCCCCCTTGCGCCGCGTCAGTTCGCGGGCCTTGCGGGCCGCCTCGCGGGCGGCGGCGGCCTGGATGGCCTTCTGGAGAATCCGCTTGGCCTCGGCGGGGTGCTCCTCGAGGTAGTGCCCGAGCTGCTCATTGACAGTCGTCTCGACGAAACTGCCGACCTCCGGGTTCGTCAGGCGGACCTTCGTCTGGGCCTCAAAGTGAGGATCCGTCAGTTTCACCGCGACCACCGCCGTCAGACCCTCGCGCAGGTCGTCACCCGTGGTGCCCTGGCCGCTCTTAAGCAGATTGTTGGCGCGGGCGTAGGCATTCATGGTCCGCGTCAGGGCCGTGCGAAAGCCCGACAGGTGCGTGCCGCCGTCGATATTGCGGATGTTGTTGGCGAAGACCAGGACGTTTTCGGTGTAGGAGTCGTTGTACTGAAGGGCGACCTCGCAACCGAGCATGCACTCCTTGTCCTCGCGGGCCAGGTAGATGACGTCCTTGTGCAGCGTTTCCTTGCCTTCGTTGAGGTGGGTGACGAACGCCTTGATGCCGTCGGCGAACTGAAACGACTCCTTCTTGTTCACCCGCTCGTCGCGGAAGGTGATCTTGAGGCCGGCGTTGAGGTAGGCCAGTTCGCGCATGCGCTTAAGAAGCGTGTCGTAACTGAACTCGGCGTCGCCGAAGATTTCCGAGTCCGCAAGGAATGTGATCCGGGTGCCGTGCTGATTGCTGGGCCCGATTTCTTCGACGGGGCCGCGTCGCACGCCGCGGGCGCACTCGAAATGAAAATGCTTGCCGTCGCGATACACATCGGCCGTCAGCCACTCGCTCAGGGCGTTGACCACGCTGACGCCGACGCCGTGCAGGCCGCCGGAGACCTTGTAGCTGTCCTTGTCGAACTTGCCGCCGGCGTGGAGCTTGGTGAGAACGACCTCCAGGGCGCTGACGCCGGCCTCCTTGTGCATCTCAACGGGTATGCCGCGGCCGTTGTCTTCAACCGTGCAGCTCTCATCCGGATGTATGACGATGGTGATGGTGTCGCACTCGCCGGCCAAAGCCTCGTCGATGGAGTTATCCACCACCTCATAAACGAGGTGGTGCAGCCCGCCGACGCCGCGGTCGCCGATATACATGTCCGGCCGCTTGCGAACCGCATCTATGCCCTCGAGGATCTTGATGTTGCTTGCATCGTACTTGTGTGGCGCCATAAGGTTTCTCGTGTGTATTGCGTCGGTCCGGCTTTCGCGGCAGGTCAGGCCGGAACCAGTTCGATTCTTTTGAGCTTCGCCGCGGGGCACTGCCTCTTGAGTTCCGCGAGCAGCCCGGCCATGCGCAGTTGCATTTCGTAGCGGTGTGCCGAGCCGGCAACCGCCACCTTCAGCCGCCCGCCGGTGAACTCCATAATCTCGCACTGCTCCCGCAGGTCCGGTGGCAATGCCTGCCGCCAGGCCTCGGCCAGGGCGCCGAATCGCCCATGCGCGGAGCCCAGAGGCCCCGCCAGCAGGGCATCCAACATATCGCCCAGCCGCGCGGTTGAATCGCCTGCCGGGCGTCTCTGCATTCTGGCGGAACGGATCGCCCGCTCAAGTGGGTCCATCCTGAGCTACTCACATCAGGGGCGACACTGCAACAACGCGCATGTCAGCCCAGGTTTATCGGCATCAGCACGTACAGGAAGTTGTTGCCGCTCTTAATCAGGCCCGGCCTGTCTGGCTGACCCAGTTCAATCTCCAGTGTCGGCGTCTTGATAACCCGCAGCACATCGACCATAAACGCGGGATTGAAGCCGATCTCAATCGGCGGACCGCCGTATTCGATGGCCATATCCACCTCGGCGTCGCCGGCCTCCGGGGCGCTGCCGGTCAAGACCAGACTGCCCGACGTAAAGGACAACTTGATGCCGCGAGAGTCTTCGCTGGTCAGCAGCGAGGCGCGGCGCACAGCGCTCAACATGGCGTCGGTTGGCAGGCTGAGCTTCTTGTCGTAGTCTGTGGGGATAATATCCTGATACTTGGGGAAATTGCCTTCCACCAGGTTCGAACTAACGACAATGTTGCCACACTGCGCAACAATCTGATTGTCCACCAGCCGCACGGCCACAACCTCGCCCTCGCCACTCAACTTGCCCAGCAGGCCCATGGTCTTGGCCGGTACGATGATCTTCTGCTTTAACACTTGTTCATCCGGAGCACTCTCCAGGGTCAGTTTCGCCTGAGCAAGACGCCGTCCGTCCGTGGCGACGAACATGAGCTTCTTGCCCTTGATTTCCCAGAGCACGCCGTTGATAGCATAGCGGCTGCTTTCCTTGGCCGTAGCGAAAAGGGTCTGCTCAATCCCGCCCTGCAGGCTGTCCAGTGCGATTTCGATCTGTGCTGCGCCGTCGAACTCCGGCACCGGCGGGAAGAGTTCGGCCTCCTGTCCATAGATAGTGAAGTGGCTGTCGGCCCCGCGTATCTCGCACTTACCCTCGGCGGCCTCCATCGCGATGACCTCATCGATGCTCTCGCGGATAACCGGCGCGAGCTTGTCGGCCGGAACAACAACCTCGCCGGCCTCATCGATTTGGACCTCCGACAAGATACAGTTGACCCCGACCTCAAGGTCGGTGGCGGATATGCGCACGTCGTTTGTACCCGCAACGATCTTCACGCATCGCAGGACCGGTTTCGGCGTGCGACTGGGCACAACCGAGGTCAACAGCCCGAGGGCATCCGACAACGCTGCGCGGTTGAAATTGACTTTCATAAGCAACCTCAAAGTAAGAACCGGTAAATTCCCGGAGGGTGCATGTTCTGCCGCCTCCACAGCAAAATGGTACTGTACCAGCAACTTTCCTGCTCGGCAAGAGGATTCTCACGAAATCACGGGGTATTGCGCATGGATGGCGGGTGGGCTGGTAGGTTGCGTGTTGCTGGACCGGCGATCGGATAGGAAATAATAGCTACTTGAAAGTTACTCGTAGTATTTGTCGTATGCGCGGTGAAATCGTTAAGTCGTCCTTGTTGTATGTCATAAGTATCTGTGAGCCGGTAACTTAGCAGCCACGGGGGGTTGTGGGAAAGCTGTTGGCCGGCATGTTGGGTATTGGCGGCTTGCTCACACCCGGGGCCGCGGATCGCAGTGGGGAAGGTGGGGCTGTGAGATACAAGGCTGTTTCTCACAGGGATTGTGGCCTGATTTCACAGGTGCCGCCGCGGGCGGGATTGCCCGGCCGGATCAGGGGTTGACCCCGGTCAGCCATGAGGCGGCGAGGACGGCCAAGTCGGTGAAATTGACCTGACAATCGCCGTTGAGGTCGCCGAGGATTTCGCAGTCGGAAGGATAGCCGGCGGCGGCGCGCAGGATCGTCAGGTCCTGGGCGCCCCATCGGTTAGGTGCCCCAAAGGTGCTCAGCTTGTCATCGTCGTTGTAATCGGAGCTGTTTGCCGGCGTTGTCTCACTGGGAATGGCCTTGAGCTTGAAGACTTCTGTGCTGCCTACGCCGGTCTGGGGGCTGATTCCTTCACCGGCTGGGCCAAAGACCGTCGTCCCGGCGGCATCTCGTATTCGAAGCTGCCAGTTGGAACTATTGACTGGAAAGCTCGACCGCTCAATATACAACCCATCGGCGGTATCATTGGCTTGGACGTTGATCCACCAGTCGCCGGCGGCGGGGTTGTAGCTGGCGTCCGTTGGGACGTCTTCGGAGACCGTAATGATAGTGCCGCTGCGAAGGTCCGACCAGAGGCCCTCATTAGTCAGCATCAGGCTTTCGTCAAGAACTCCATCGACGTAGATGTCCAGGAGCCAGCGCCGCATGTCGAGGTGGTCCGTAACGACGACCAGCTCGAACCAGTCGCCCCCGTTACCGAGAACCCTGCCGAAGTAGGAATCTGAGGCCCGGCCACCCCGCAAATCCGCCGTTGCCGTCCCGCCACCAAGATACTCGTCCGGACCAACAGCGTTGTACTCGTTGAGAATCACGGGCGCCGCCGGGCAGCGTCCGATAAAAACGCAGGCAACGAGGCAGAGAATAAGCAGTAGTGAGGTACGTGAGAGTTCCATCATCATCCTTACCGGTTCCAACACAGACAGGGGCTGATTTTCACAGTTTGAGTATACCGAAAAGAGCGCGTTTTGTCAAGAGCGGCGGGATTGTTCTTGACATAATGGTTCGCAGGGCAATAATTCGCATGTTAATTATTGGTCGTTAGTTTACGAGGTTCGCAGACAATGTCGTTAGAGAACGAGTTGAGGTTCCGCCAGCCGGTGAACCTGCTGGGGCATAAGGCCCTGTTGAGCACGTACTATACAGCGTCCGTGCTTCGCAGGCGGGCTGGGGAATTCTTCCGGCCGTTCGGCCTGACAGACGTCCAGTTCAACGTCATGATGCTGCTGGCGTACCAAAGCGGCGACGAGGGCGGGCTCAGCCAGGCGGAGATCGGCGAGATGATGCTGGTGAACCCCGCGAACATTACCACGCTGGTGGACCGTATGGAGCGGGCCGGGCTGGTTACACGGCGAACCGCCGCCAATGACCGCCGGCGGAACATCATCGCCCTGACACCGCGGGGCCGCACGCTGCTGGGCGAGGTTGAGCCGCTGTATGCCCAGGAGGTCGAGCGGATCATGGCGGCGCTGAAGGCAAGTGAGCAGCAGTGCCTGGTGGCGATGCTCGAGAAGGTCAGGGGCAATATCTCGGAATACGAGCCGGCCGGGACCGCGGCAGGCTGAAGCGGACAGACTGGGCTCGATGCGTAACGACGCAGCCAACGCCGGTCGAGCACAAACACAGCAACCCGCAAGGTGGATACGAGGCCGAGCGGTCAGATGAAGGTGGAGACGCAAGAATGGATGGTCGGATGCAGAGCGGCGCAGTGGCGGCCGGTAGCGACAGGAAGGACAATGTGGAGCTCTTGCGGTCCCAGGGCGAGCTTTACCTGGGTATCGATGTGGGCTCGACCAGCAGCGATCTTGTGGTGCTGGATGCCGGCGGCAAGATCGTGCTCAGCGATTACCGGCGGACCATGGGCCGCCCGGTCGAGACGGCGCGCCAACAACTCGCGGATGTCCTGGGCAAGCTGCAGCTCGGCGATATTGTCGGGGCCGCGGCCACGGGCTCGGCGGGCCGCTTGATAGCCAGGATCCTCGGACTGCCGTTCGTCAACGAGGTTCCGGCGCAGGCGGCAGCCATATACCACCTCTATCCGGACCTTCGGGAAGCGACGATTGTCGAGATGGGCGGCCAGGACAGCAAGCTCATCTTCCTGGCGGGCGAGGCCGGCCAGGGGCGGGTCAAGGATTTTGCCCTCAACACGGTCTGTGCGGCCGGGACCGGTTCCTTCCTGGATCAGCAGGCGGCACGGCTGGGCGTGAGTATTGAGGAGGAGTTTGGGCGCCTGGCGCTGGAGAGCACCAGCGTGCCGCGCATGGCGGGGCGATGCTCCGTCTTCGCCAAGAGCGATATGATTCACTTGCAGCAGCAGGCGACGCCCGTTTGCGATATCGTCGCGGGCCTGTGCCAGGCCCTGGCGATGAACCTCAAGAGCAACCTCGGCTGCGGGCGCGAGTTCGTCAAACCCATCGTCTTTACCGGCGGGGTGGCGGCCAACGCGGGTGTGGCCAAGGCGCTGGAGCACGTCTTCGAGCTACCCGACGGCGGCTTGATTGTGCCGAAGGAGCACTTCTTCACTGGGGCCATCGGGGCCGTGCTGGTCTCGAAGAGCCGCAGCGACGCCGGCAGAGGGCCGGTGGACCTGGCTCGCCTTGACGCCCACCTCAAAGAGAGGGGTTCGGCACTGGCTGGGGCCCCCCGCCGCGAGCGCCTCAACCAGCCGAGCTTCCCCGTGCCCGCCAGCCCCGTGTATGAGCACCTGCTCGACGGCGCCACCGAGCCGGTCGAGGCCTACGTCGGGGTGGATGTCGGCTCACTGAGCACCAACGTGGTCGTAATGGACCGCCAGAGGCGGATCCTGGCCAAGGAGTATCTCTGGACGGCGGGCCGCCCACTGGAGGCCATCAAGCAGGGCATGGCCCTGGTGGGCAAGCGCGTGGGGGGCAAGGTGAAGGTCATGGGCGCCGCCAGCACCGGCTCCGGCCGATACCTGACGGGCGACTTCATCGGCGCCGACATCGTCATCAACGAGATTACGGCCCAGGCGGCCGGGGCCGCGATTGTCAACCCCAACGTCGATACCATCTTCGAGATCGGTGGGCAGGACTCCAAGTACATCTCCCTGGAAAACGGCGTGGTCGTGGATTTTGAGATGAACCACGCCTGCGCCGCGGGAACCGGTTCGTTCCTGGAGGAGCAGGCCCAGCGGCTCGGGATCAACATCAAGGACGAGTTCGCCGAGCGGGCGTTCGCCAGCACATCACCCATCAAGCTGGGCGAGCGCTGCACCGTCTTCATGGAATCCGACCTGCTGAGCTACCAGCAACAGGGCGCGACCACCGAAGACCTTGTGGCGGGCCTGAGTTATTCGATTGTGACGAACTATCTCAACCGCGTCGTCGGGCGCCGTAAGATCGGCGACAACATCTGCTTCCAGGGGGGCACCGCGTTCAACAAGGCGGTCTGGGCGGCATTCGAGAAGGTCACGGGCAAACGCGTCATGGTGCCGGACCACCACGAGGTGACCGGGGCGCTGGGGGCCGCGGCCATCGCCGCCGAACACATGGACCGCCTGGCCCGGGAGCAAGGCGCCGTGCCTGAGAGTTCATTCAAGGGCTTCGATAGTCTGGTGTCGGTGGAGTACACGGTCGAATCGTTCACCTGCGAGCACTGCGCCAACAACTGCGAGATCAAGAAGGTCTCGCTGCCCGGCCGCGA
>DSDB01000109.1 GCA_011057845.1 Phycisphaerales bacterium
AACTTCTCCCGGGCCCCGGCTATCGAGGCGAAAACAATGTACAGCACGGCCGTGAGCGCCCAGACGGGCACAAACAGGAAGAACAGGTGCAGTGTGCCGGTCTTTTCAAGGACCAGCGCGGCGGCAATGGCGATGACCCACGCCGCCAAGGCGGGCCAACTGAATGTCTGACCCTTTCTCGATACCCAGAATTGCGTCAGGCCGATCTTCGGGAAGACCCAGTGCTCGACAAACACGATGGCCCCGACGGGCATCAGCAGCAGCCCGTAATAGCCGACGAAGTCCAGCAGCTTGGTGAATACAAACGGCGAACACGCGATGACCGTTGTGACCGCGCCGGCAATCAGCGTCACCAGCCACCGGGGCCAGCCCGGCGTGACGGCCTGAAAGGCCAGCCCCGCACGATAGAGCGTGGGATTCGATGTGGTCCAGCCCGCGAGGATCACGGCCACGATGCCCATTACGCCCAAGGCCTGAAACGCGACGCCCCCGGCGTCGAGTTGGCCCATGCCCTTTTGCAGGATCAGCGCCGTCGTCGCGCCCATGATCCCGGCGCAGATCCATGCCAGATAATGTCCGAGGAACATGCCGAACGCGCTGAACAGCCCGTAGGACGCCTTCTTCGCATAGCGCAGGAGGGCCATGTCGCTCAGACCGCCGTGCATGGCGAGGTTACAAATCCACGCGAAGGCCGCCACATGATAGAAACCGATGGCCGTCGGCCGGCCGTCGTCGGTCGTGCCCGTCCAGATGGCCTTGTTGGCGATGGTCCAGAAGTCGTCCAGGCTGCCCATCTGACCGCCGAGAACTCGATTGGCCAGGTCCGGCAGCATCGCCACGGCCCCGGCGATAAACATCAGGAACATCCATGGCGAACAGACCTCGGCAAACTGCGCCAGCCGCTTGAAACCGAGGATCGCCAGCGTCACGACGACCGCCCCGACACAGACGACCACGATCACGAAACGGAAATCCCCGGGAACCCACCCGGTCTGCTCCGGGATGCCGAACGGGATCCGCACCGCCGAGGCCGAGACGGTAATCATGCAGCCGGCCAAAATGCAGAACAGGACCGCGTTAAGGATATTGTAGATCGTGGTCGTCACGGGACCGGCGATCTTGCGCAGGTACCAGTACAGCGTCAGGCGGGTCTGCACGGCAATCGGCGCGCAGACCAGCGTCCAGGTCAGGACCGCCAGCAGATTGCCGACAAGCAGGCCCAGGAAGATGTCGCGCGCCGTCGCCCCCCAGGCGACGAACAGGGCCCCGATAACGAACTCCGTGCCCGCGACGTGCTCGCCCGCGAAGACGCCGGCGAAGTGCTTGGCCGGTTGCAGCTTATCCTCCGAGACGGCTTCCCGCTCGAATTCGTAGAGCTTGTCCATGCCCTTGATAGCGGTGCTGATTTCACTGGCCATCTGCATCCCTTTCAGATTCTAACCTCTCTGGCTCGTTACATCGGCCTCGTATTTCCTGACCTCGGCCAGCCAGTCGGCGCCGACCGGGACGTCCTGCTTGAGGCAGTAGTAATCCCAGACCGCGCCGAACGGCAGGGTCTTGAGTTCCTCCAGCATCGCCAGCCGGGCCGTGAAGTCGCCCGCCAATTCGACCGCACGCAGCCGCTCGGTCGGCTCCAGCAGGGCGATCAGCAGGGCCTTGCCCATGCAGCGGGTCCCGATCACCCACGCGGCGATGCGGTGGATGCTGGCGTCGAAGAAGTCCAGCCCGATATGCACGCGGTCCAGGTAATCGCCGCGGACCAGTTCCCTGGCGATCTCCACGAGTTCATCGGATAGGATGACCACATGGTCGCTGTCCCAGCGGATACCCCGGCTGATGTGCAGGAGGACCTCATCGACGAACTCCAGCACGGCCGAGAGCTTATCGGAAACCACCTCGGTCGGGTGATAGTGGCCGGTGTCGAGCGTCAGCAGGAGCTGCTTCGCAAGCGCATAGCCGAGATAAAACTCGTGCGAACCGACGACGTAGCTCTCCGAACCGATGCCGAAGAGCTTGCTCTCGACGGCGTCAAGGATGAGCGACTTGTCCATCGGTTGCGCATAGATCTCGTCGAGCGACTTTCGCAGGCGGGCCCGCGGGGCCTTGCGGTCCGCGGGGATGTCCTTGTAGCCGTCGGGAATCCAGAGATTGTTGACGCAGGGACTGCCCAGGGCCTTGCCCAGGGCCGCGGCGATCCGCCTGCAGCAGATGCCGTGCTCGATCCAGAACCGCCGGATGCCCTCGTCGGCGTGCGACAGGGTCAGGCCGTCGGCGGCCTTGGGGTGGCCGAAGTACGTCGGGTTGAAATCCATCCCCATGCCGTTGGCCCTGGCCCAGTCGATCCACCCCGTGAAATGCTCCGGGCCCAGTTCGTTGCGGTCGACCGAGCCGTCGGTCTGGGCATACATGGCATGCAGATTCAGCCGTTGCGGCCCCGGAATCAGGCTCATCGCCTTGTCGAGGTCGGCTCGAAGCTCATCGGCGGTGCGGGCCTTGCCCGGATAGGACCCGGTGGCCATGATACCGCCGCCGGAGGCGCCGGGGCCGCCCT
Organism: Phycisphaerales bacterium; assembly: GCA_011057845.1. Classification (GTDB taxonomy): domain Bacteria; phylum Planctomycetota; class Phycisphaerae; order Sedimentisphaerales; family Anaerobacaceae; genus UBA2266. Next base: position 2,552 of record DSDB01000109.1, read on the forward strand.
CAAAGCCGCCCACGTCGTCGCCCTGCCAGCAATGCAGCGAAATCGCAATCCCGCCGAGCCGCTGGACCACCGCGTCGGTGTCCACGCCCAACTCGGCATAACGTTCCTTGGCGGCCTGGTAGGCCGATTCGATCGTCCTGGACTTGCTCATTTCTTCAGCCACAGATTTCACAGATAGCTGTTGGCGATGTCGCGACAGAATCAATTCTTCAGTGCGTCCTTCTCCGGCAGTGGGGGGAAAGGGGCATGAGGTTCGGTCTGGTACCAGAACGCCACGCTCGACAGGTCGTCCCTGAGCGGCAGGTAGCGGCCTTCGCTCTGCCAGCCGAGGGCCTGCATCGTGACCTTCAGGTTCTTTTCGAAGCGGATCGGGTCCATGATGTGCCAGCGGTAGAGTCCGAAACGCGGCTGGTTCTCGACGGTGAAATGCTGCGGCATGCCGACATAGGGCGTGCTGAAGGTCTTGTAGCCCTCGCCGTCGGGATTGTCGAACCCGTAGGAACCGCAGAAATAATCTTCCGTTCCGGTCCCGCAGATCGTGGGCCACTTCTTGTCCCCATCCATGAAGAACTTGATCTCGCCCTCGCCCCACCAGCCGGGACTGTTGGAGCCCCAGACCATGTACGTGCCGACGTAATGGCCGCGGCCCTTGATGCCGTCGACGATGGTGTAGTCCGTCTTGTCGGGCAGCGGGTTGACCCGGCGGAACTGCGCGTGGAAGTACGCCATGTCATTGGGGACCTTCGTCAACGTGTAGTCGATCTGGTAGTACAGGACCATGTCCTTGTCGTCGATGTTGGTCATGGTGATCTTGCAGCTCTTGCGGAAGGGCATCAGCCAGTAGCAGTTGAAGCCGCTCATGGGATTCACGCAGACCGCCAGTGAATTGACCGAGGTGTAACGGCCCATACCACATGCGAAGAAGTCCCCGGCCGGCGTCTCGACCGAAGGCTCTTTCTCGCCGTCCCAGTAGATGCGCAGGATATTGCAGCGGTTGTCGCCGGTGGGCGTCATCCAGATATGCTGGATCGCGCCGGGCCCTTTGATCTGGCCCATGACGAACGTCTCGCCGGCCTTGATTCGAACCGATGGGGAGACCTTCCAGCCCTGGCCCAGTTCACGTGCGGCGTGGGCCCCGGTGCCTTCGGTGGCCATGCCGCCTTTGCCCTTCTCGCCGGTGAAGTTCTCCGGACTGATCGACCGCGTCCGGGCCTTCGACAGCATCGGAAGCGTCCCCAGACCCATATCGAGGCCGTCGTAATCGGCCACCGCCGGCCTTTGACCGCAGAACGACACAGCCAGCACACAGACAACTGCCACAAACACTGTCCTTGCCTTGCCCATCATAGCGCGTCCTTTCACAGTATCACTTTGCGTAGAGCTCCAGCAGTTTTCGTTCCGCCTCGACGGTCCATAGCCCGTCGTCGAGTTCCCCGGCGACCTGCGGAATCTTCGTCCGCAGTTCCTCCAGACGGGTCAGCCCCAGGCCCTTACAGGCCGGATAGACGACGATCTTGCCGGCGATGGAGCGGCTCTCCACGGCACGGATGCCCTCCACGGCCCCATCGAGGCCCGACACCGCCGCGACCGAGACATTGGTGTCCAGCGTGCCGGTCTGGACCTTGCCAAGCATGAGTTTCATATCATCGAGCGTCGAGCCGCTGGTGCCGATGAAATAGAGTCCCTTCTCGATGTAGGCGTCCAGGTCGATCTCGCCGCAGACCGTCGCCGGGATGCCCGCGAAGATGTTGATCAGCCCGCGTTCGGCGCCGTCGCCGACGGCCGCGGCCACCAGCGCCGGAACCGGGGCCATGATGGCGATATAGTCGAACTTCACCGGCGGCCGGTCGGTCTGGGCGTCGTAGGCGATGTACTCCACGTTATTGCGGATGGCCGCCGGCGCGGCGATCCGGCTCAGCGCCTCCAGCCGCCCGTCGTCGACGTCGCCCGCATACACGCTGAGGCCTTCGACGCCCTGGCAGATATTGCGGATCACGTGCATCATACCCATGGGCCCGCCGGCGCCGACGACGCATATCTTGTCGCCGGGACGGATTTCGTCGGTCGGCGGGATGATCTCCATCGCGTCGGCCGGTGATGAGCCGCACGTACCGATAATCCGGATGCCGCCGTAGTGAACCCGGCCGATCATCGTGCTGACCTTGCGCCCGAACCGGCCGCCGCACAGACAGATATTCAGCAGGCCGTTCGTCCCGACTTTCGCGAAGAGCGACTCGACCGTCGCCGGGTTCGAGCCGAAATAGACGACATCGTCGAAAGCCGCATCGTCGAGCTGGCCGACCGCGACCGCCTCGACCATCTGAACACCCGGTGTCTGTCGCGGGCGTCCCGCTCGCGAACCGGAGGCTGAATCCCCTTGGCGTGTGGTCGCAAGGTTGATCCAGGCCATCGTGGCCGGCTTGCCGTACAGGTCCATCAGATATGCGATGGCGTCATCCTCAACATCGGCCTCGGCGACAACCAGCATCCGCCCGCCCTCTTTGATGCAGGTCCGCTCGGTCGAGGCGTAGGCATCCTCGACACAGGCCCAGGGCTCCACCAGTGCCACCGCCGAACCGGAAAGCTCCTCCCCAACGGGCAGGAACATCGACTCGCCCTCCGGCGACGTAACGACGCGCTCATCCACCAGGACATATTCCTGCAGCGCACCCTCAAAGTTGTAGCCGAAGGCGGCGTTGCTCCGGGCGGCCGTCTTGAGCCAGCGATAATCCGTCTGCACCAGATAGCGCTGCCCCACGCTGAAACCCTTCACCTCCCCGCCGACGGCCGCAATCCGCACGACGGTCTCGTGGCCCGGCACGGTCGGCCTGTCGCCCGGCACGTAACTGGGGATATCCGCCAGGACCGAGGCCTCCAGCCCCGCGACCACCTCGCCCTTTCGCACGTGCGAGGAGAACTGCTTGAGCAGCTTCAAATCCGAGAAGCACAGGCCCACGGTCTCGACCCGGCAGAGAATCTGCCTCGGACCCGGGCGAAAGACCTCCTTGTGCTTGTTGAGCACCAGTTCATCGGGTCCGACGAGCTGGACCGCATATTGTGTCCGCGGTATGTCCTTCATGTAAGTTTCCTGTTCTCAAACGCCCGCGGCCTTGAGCACCTCCCGGGGCGACATGTTGCTGTTAAGTGCGGCCAGTTTGTCCTCATCCTCAACCCGCAGCACCCGGCCGATCTGGTGATAAAAGGCATTGCGCAGCCCCCGTTTGGGAAAGTGCTTGGCCGCCCAGCGGCTGACATAGCCCAGGGCGCACTGTTGCTGGAGCACGGTGTGGGCATAGAAGATGTAAGCCCCTTCGAGGAAGATCGGCAACAGCGGCGACAGCTCATCCGTGGAAAAATCGTCCACGAATCGCTGGCCGGGGCTGTTCATCTCCGTCCCCACGATGATCGACAGGTCGAGCCGCCGGCAGATGTCCACGACCTCGTAGAGATTCTTCAGTTTCTCATCCCGCGCCCCCGGCGTGTAGTTGCGGTCGGGCACGATGTTGACGACCGCCACGCCCGTCTTCATGGCCACCTTCAGCAGGGCCTCGATCCGCCTCTCGCCGTCGCTGGTTCCGTCGAGCCAGGTCAGCGTCGGGATCGCCCCGCAGGCCGCGATGAAGCGGTTCGTCTCGGCCATCCTGGGGAACGACCCGGTGTCCGGCCGGACATACCCGACGCCTCCCTGCTTCATCGTCTTCTTGCGGATCGTGTCCAGCAGCGTTCGTCCCTCGGGCAATTCGAGTTTGCCGGGATCGGCGCCGAGCTTCTCGCCCCAGAAGGCGGCCAGGCTACTACCGTCGCCGAATATCGCCCTCGCCTTCCGCGCGTAGGCCGTGCACATGTGGCGCTCCGTGGCGTTGCCCTTGGGCGTCAACGTCAGAACGTCCTTCTCGTAGTCCAACTCGACCGGGCTCAGGTAGGCGTTGACCCTGGCCATGAGGTCCTGGTTTCGCCGCTGGGCCGTGTCTTTGAGCATCCTCTGGAACTCCGCCAGGGGCCCTTCCAGACGAGCCGTGGGAAAGCCGACCCCCATGTGGTAGGTGATGCCCGGCTCACCGGGGCTGGTCATGACCTTGTCGGCGAATTCGGGCACATAGACGCGGGTCTCCAGCCCGCTGCAACCCTTCAGACCCAGCTTGCGGCGGGCCTGGTGAAACTCCTCCAGCGCATCAAGCACGTCGAAATCCACCGTTCCGGCCGCCGCAAGCCCATTTTTTCGTGCCAGCCACGCGAATTTCGTCGGCGAATAGCCGTAGGTGTTGAAGGAGAAAAACGTGTGGCAGTGCATGTTGACGTCCTGCCCCGGCTTGGGCAGATGGATTCGCCCGGCCTCGACCTCGTCGATGAGGCCGTCCAGGGCCTCCCGTCGCTCGTCCGGGTCAAAACTGTCGAGCTTACGTTCCAGCGACTGCGCCAATTCGTTGGTTTTTTGACTCATGGGGTGTGTTTCTTGTAGTGCTTGGTCCACGCGGCCGCATCCTGCGGTGTGTATTCCTTCAATTCAAATGAGTTGCGCACGATGGCCCGCAACTCCTCTAGACTGCCGATCTGCCCGACGGCGCGGGCCTGCATGAGGATATTGCCGGCGGCGGTCGCCTCAATCGGGCCGGTAATCACCTTCTTGCCCAGGGCATTGGCGGTGAATTGACAGAGCAACTCGTTCTGGATGCCCCCGCCGACGATATGGAGCACGTCCACCCTGTGGCCGACCACGTCCTCGATCCGCTCCATGACGCTGCGATACTTCAGGGCCAGACTCTCCATCACGACGCGGACGATCTGGCCCTTGTCTGTGATGGGCGTCTGCCCGGTGCGCATCAGGTGCTCATTGATGCGGGGCGTCATATCCCCTGGCGCCAGGAACCGGCGGTCATCCACGTCGATGTAGGCGGCGAAGGGAGCGGCCTTGCGGGCCATGTCGGCGATCTCGGCGTAAGAGAGGTCGTGGCCCCCGCGCTGCCACTGCCGCTTGCACTCCTGAATCAGCCACAGGCCCATGATGTTCTTGAGCAGGCGGATGGTTCCCTCGACGCCGCCTTCATTGGTGAATTCATGCTCGAAGGTCTTGTCGTCGATGATGGCCTGGGGAATCTCCACGCCCATCAGGCTCCACGTCCCGCTGGACAGATACGCCCACCGGCCCGGCGAAGCGGGTACGGCCGCCACCGCCGAGGCGGTATCATGAGTGCCCACGGCGACCACCGGGATGCGCTCGCAGCCTATTTCGGCGGCCACCCGCGGCGTCAGCGAACCGATAATCGTGCCCGGTTTGACGACGGCGGGCATGACTCTCATCGGCAGATCCAGCCCTTCAAACATGGCCCTGGACCACTGCCCGGTTCGCATGTCCATCAGTTGCGTCGTGCTGGCCAGCGTGTACTCCGAGACGACCCGACCGCACAGGAAATACGCGAACAGGTCCGCCATCATGACGAGCTTGTCGGTCTTTGCCAGGGCTGGATGCTCAGCGGTCCTCATCGCCAGCAACTGGTAAACCGAGTTGAGCACCATGAACTGGATGCCGGT
>DSDB01000498.1 GCA_011057845.1 Phycisphaerales bacterium
ACTCACAACTTATCTGTGAGGAACGGGCCGGACGGCGGCGGCATGGAGCCCTTGCTGATACCCGCCAGCGCCGCATCGAAACTGCTTGGCATGGGGAAAACGTGTTTTTATGCGATGTTGGACAGTGGGAAAATTCGGGCCAGCACCGGTACGCTTTGGCAAAAAGGTGCTTTGGCGGCGGGCCGAACTTGAAGCTTGGGTCGAAGCCGGGTGTCCAAACCGTGATCGCTGGTTGCCGAGAAAGGTTCTACGATGAGGCTCCTGAAACAGAAGTACAAACGGCGGGACGGCTCGTGGGCGGAAACCGAGAATTACTATGTTCGTGTGAAAGACCATCGGGGCATTGTCCGAAATTTCCCTGCCTTCCATGACCGGGGGCAGTCCGAGGCGATGGGCCGGCAGTTGGAGCGGCTGGTCGCGCATCGAAGCAATTCCGAGCCCTTGACCGGCGAACTTCATCGGTGGGTATCGGGCCTTCCGGTGGCGATGCAGAAACGGCTGGCGAAGGCGGGGCTCATCAGTGAAAGTCGCCTCGTGGCGGCCCAGCCGCTGGCGGAGCATCTTCGGGACTTTGAGCAATGGCTTGGAACGTCGAAGTCGTCGCGGACGGGCCGACGGCGAAGCGATATCCACGTCAAGAAGACAATGGGCCGTATTCACGTCGTTTTCGACGGCTGCGGCTTCCGGTCGTGGAGCGATATTCGGGCCGGGGCGGTCGAGCAATTCTTGGGGTCGCGGGATATATCGGCGAAGACCGACAACTATCACAGGATCGCGCTGAATATGTTCGCCAAGTGGATGACCGACAACGGCCGGGCGCCGGATGCGCCGCTGGCAAGCCTCAAGCGGCTGCCGCAGGAGAACGCTGAAATCCGGCGGGCGTTCACGTTTGCCGAGGTCTGCCGGCTACTGGCGGCGGCCGAGCGGGCGCCGAGAAGGTTTGGCATGACAGGGCACGAGCGGGCGGTCCTGTACCTTGTTGCCCTCGAAACGGGTCTGCGGGTAAGCGAACTGCGAAGCCTGACAGTGGGCGCTTTCGACCTGGACGCGGCAACCGCAACGGTCGCGGCCGAGGCGACGAAGAACCGCAAGCCCGCGGTTCAATTCCTGAGACGCCGGCGGGCCGAACAGTTGCGGGCGTTCTTCGCGGGCAAGTTGCCGGGGGTGCGGGCGTTCAACATGCCGACGCCATGCCGGACGGCGAAGATGCTCAGGGCGGACCTGGCGGACACTGAGGAGCAAGCAGCTGACGGTCGGGTGCTCGTGGCCGCCATTCCCTACATCGACGACGCGGGGCGTCGTGGCGATTTCCATTCTTTTCGCCACGCCCTGGCGACGGACTTGGACCGCGGCGGGGCGTCGATCAAGGTCCGTATGGCCATCACGAGGCACAGCGACCGCGGCAATATAACGCTGGGGGTTTACACGCACGTTTGCGAGCAGGACTTACGGGAGGCGGTCGAAAGCCTTCCGGCCTACCCCTGGCCGACTGAAGCGGCGGCCGAGGCGGCGCGGGCGACGGGAACGGATGGCAAGTCGGCCGATTGTGTCTTACCCCCTGTCTTACCCTCGGGCTTACACAAACAGGGCGGAGAAATGCGAACTACGGCGAACTACGGCGAACGCAATGCGATATTTGCGGGTGAGAATGTTCTTACCGAAAACGGCGTTGGCGCGGCCGAAAACGCGGTTTTTGAGGCAGAAACGCATTCTGGACAAAATGGGCCCGCCTGGATTCGAACCAGGGACCAAGGGATTATGAGTCCCCTGCTCTACCGCTGAGCTACGAGCCCTCATGGTTAGTGGCAGAATTGTATGGCGTCGGGGCGGGGATGTCAACGGTCTTGGTTCCGTCCGGCGACTCGGCCCCACGGTGCGGTCGAATCCCGAACCCGCGGAGGCTGTCCATACGGCTACATCATTCAGGCATCACAGGCGTCAAGGGCGTCGATGACCTCGGGCAGGTGCGTATAGGCGGGGCCGCCGGCCATCATGACGGTGACACTCGCGGCGTCGAGGACCTGCTGACGGGTGGCGCCGGCTTCGAGGCACTTCTTGACGTGCAGCTTGATGCAGGGGGCGCACTGGATAGCCACGGCGATGCCGACGGCGACGAATTCCTTCTCCAGCAGGGTGATGGCCCCATCCTTCATGACCTTGGAGAACAACATGCCAAAGCCGCTGATGGCGTCGGGAACCTGCTGCTTCATTTTGGCCGCGTCGGCGGCGAACTGCTCGTAGAACGCTTTGACGTTTTCACTCATGGATAGACCTCGGACTTCGGACCTTAGACTCACGACGCACGACGCATGACTGTGAGACGGTGCGCGATTCGATGTACACTATACGCCTTGGGTCGAGGCGGTTCAAGGGGGAAACAGCGGCCCCAGGGATGTTCAGTCGCCGGAATCGGCCGGAGCTACACGGCCTCGTCCGGGTCCTGGAGCTGCCTGAAGGCGTCGCAGAGGGCTTCGAGGATGTCGGTGGCGATGAGGCTGATTTGGCCGATTCTGCCGGCGGCGATGTCGCCGGCGAAGCCGTGGATGTGGACACCCAGGACGACCGCGTCGAATGCCGGAAGACCTTGACCCAGCAGCGAGACGATGACGCCGGTCAGGACATCTCCGGAGCCGGCGGTGGCCATGCCGGGATTGCCGGTCTGATTGACGTACAGACGCTCAGCGTCGGCGACGACCGTCTCGGCGCCCTTGAGGGCCACGACGGCGCCGGTTCGCTCGGCGAATTGGACGGCCGTAGCCTGGCGGTCGGCGGGCATATCCTCGCGGATCAGGCCCCGCCAGAGGCGTTTCATCTCACCGGGGTGGGGCGTCAGGATGATCCTGGCCTTCGCCCGGCCCGGCCAATCGCCCAGGGCGGCCAGATTATTGAGCCCGTCGCCGTCGATAACCAAGGGCAGGTCTGCCCTCGCAATGAGTATCTCTACGACCTTGCGCAGGTCGCCGCTGACGCCCAGGCCCGGACCAATAGCCACAGCGTCATTGGCTTCGACGGCACCGAGAACGGCGTCGATGGCGGCCAAGACGATCCGCCCCGCCTCATCTTCCGGCAGACTGATGGTCGTATAGCACGGCTCCAGGGCTGCTACAACGGGCTGTGCGCTGCGGGCCGTGGCCACGCGAACCAGTCCGCTGCCGGCTCGCAGTGCCGCACGACCGGCCAGGGCCGCGGCTCCACTCATGCCGACGCTCCCGGCCACGATGCAAACCCTGCCGAAGTCGCCCTTGTGAGCATCTGCTCGTCGTTGCGGCGGTCTCGGAATGTCAGTCACGCGGTTCATGGCTCGTCGTTCGTATATCGTATTTCGTCCCTCGTCCGTCGTCTCTCGTCCCTCGGTCACATGCCCTCGATCTTTCGGCTGATCATGGTGGCGGTAACGGCGGCGCTGAATCCGTTGTCGATGTTGACGACGGCCACGCCGGAGGCGCAGCTATTGAGCATGGTCAGCAGGGCGCTGAGGCCGGAGAAGCTGGTCCCATAGCCGACGCTGGTCGGCACGGCGATGACCGGGCAACTGACCAGGCCCGCAACGACGCTGGCCAGGGCCCCCTCCATGCCAGCGACGACAATGAGGACGTTGGCCTGTTTGAGGCGGTCGAGCTTGCTCAGGAGCCGATGGAGCCCCGCAACGCCCACGTCGCAGATGACCTCGGTGCGCTGGCCCATGATCTCGGCGGTGACCTGTGCCTCGGTGGCGACGGCCAGGTCGGCGGTGCCGGCGGTGAGAATGGGCAGGACGCCTTTTGAGCGGGCAACGGGGCTCTGTTCGAGCGTGATGGTTCGGCCCAAGCGATTGTATTGGACGGCCGGGAATTCGCCCGCCGCGGCGATGGCGTCGAACATGTGGGGTTCGGCACGGGTGGCCAGGACGTTGCCCCCTCGGCCGGCCATGTTATGGAAGATATGGACGATCTGCTCGGTGGTCTTTCCGGGGCAGAAGATCACCTCGGGAAAGCCCCGCCGCAGGTGGCGGTGGTGGTCGATGCAGGCGAACTCAAGGTCCTCGAAAGGCAGGTGGCGCAGGCGGTCAAGGGCATCAGCAACGCTGAGACCGCCGGATTGCACCTGCTCGAGGATCTTCTTTACCTGGTCAGGGCGTATATCACACCTCGTCAGCTTCGATGACTGTCATTCTGAGCGAAGCGAAGAATCTGGGCCGCGGACTTGCAGCAACGCCCATTCGAGGGCCAGACGCTTCACCTCTGCTTCGCTACGGTTCAGCATGACAAGTCCGAGCAACGGCACAGAAACAGCCTCTAACGGCTATGAATGGGCCTTGGGTTCGAGGTCGAGGTCCGCGAACAGACCCGCCTTGAACTTATGATACGCCAAGGATGCTACCATAACGGCGTTGTCCGTGCAATAGCGCTTCGGGGCAATCAGCAGGGTCCGCGGGGGACGGGCCTTGGCGCAGGCGGCCCCGAGGGCCTCGCGCAGGGCGGTGTTGGCGGCCACGCCTCCGCCGAGCAGCACGGTGCGGGCGTTGACCCGCTTGGCGGCGCGGAGGGTCTTCTTGACGAGGACGTCGACGACCGCGGCCTGGAAGCTGGCGGCGATGTCGGCGATCTGCCGGGCGGTCAGCTCGGGCACGAGGTCGCGGCCCTTCATATCCTGGCCGCGGCAGTGATAGAGGACGGCCGTCTTGATGCCGCTGAAGGAGAAGTCCAGCGAATCGCGACCGAGCATCGAGCGGGGAAAGGCGATGGCCTTGGGGTTGCCGGTGCGGGCGACCTTTTCGATGCTGGGCCCGCCGGGGTAAGGCAGGTGCAGAATGGTGGCGACCTTGTCGAAGGCCTCGCCCGCCGCGTCGTCGATGGTGGCCCCCAGCAGCGTCAGGTCCAGCGGCGTGCGGCACTCGAACAGCGACGTGTGGCCGCCGGAGACGACCAGGGCGACGGCGGGCAGCTCCAGGCCCTCGGCATCGAGCATGGCCGATTGCAGGTGCGCGTGGACGTGATTGACGGCGATCAGGGGCTTTTGCCAGAAGAAACTGAGCGTCTTGGCGGCCGTGACGCCGACCACCAGCGCAATGGTCAACCCCGGCTGATTAGCCACAGCGATGGCGTCCAAGTCCGCTCCCGTAAGGCCGGCCACCGACAGGGATTCGGCGACGACAGGGTAAATCTTCTCGATATGCGCCCGCGAGGCAATCTCGGGCACGACCCCGCCGTACTTGGCATGAAGCTCGCTCTGCGAGGCAACGATAGAAGACCGAACGTGCCGCCCATCGGCCACCACCGCCGCCGCCGTCTCATCACAACTGGTTTCAATGGCAAGAATGTAGGTCATGGTCACTCGTGATACGGGCTGTACCCCGTGCGTAGGCCATTGTACAGGTCGGGATTCTCGATGTCTAGGGTTCGTGGTCCGGTTCCCTATTTGCCTCCGGCACGAGAGGAAAACTCCATCACTCCACATAGCCAAGCGCCCTCAATCGCTCGGCCACCTCCGCCTCTTCCGTCTCTGACAAGCCTGCCCGGACTTGTTGAAAGGCACTGACGTCGCTTTCGTGATACGCCACAGCCTTCTCTTCTGCAAATGCGTCAGCCTTTACCTTTCCATCCATATACGAAGGAAGGCTTGCGCCCAAAGCAGCGTATATCGTGGGCGCCATATCAATCATTGCGGTTTCTCCGCCGGCGCCCGCCCGGATCCCTTTGCCGCAGAAGATGTAGATGCCGTTGTAGCTGTGGTAGCCTTTCAGGCTGCGATCCGTCGCCATCTGCAGGAATTCGCCCGTTCGCGACGTACCCAGCACAAGTTCGTAGCCGATCTGGGGCACGAGGACCAAATCGCCGTACTTTCGCCAGGCATCTCCCTGAAATCCGTAGATGTCCTCCGGTGTCCCAACGGCGGTGAACATCTTCTCACCGGTCGCTGGATGGACCACTTCACTAAACCGCTTCGTAAGGTCTTCGATGATCTCGTCATATTCAGGCCCCGGTGCCACCTTTCCATTCGGTTGGCGCCCCTTGACGTTGACGTATAGATGGCCGTTGATCGCAACATCGATCACCATGGCCTTTGAGCTTAACCAGTCAAAGTCATAGTCCCTGGGCTGTTTGATGCCGCGTTTCTTTTCGGCGCCGGCCTCTCGCCCGAGAGAGGCTACGAACCGCTTGCGCTGGTGTCGTTGCATCATCTGGGCAATCAAACCTTTCGGCTTGAGATAGCCCCAGTCACGCAACAGAACATTCGCCCGCACCTTTCCCTTTCGGCGCGTCAGTCCGTGATCGCTGACCACAATAACGCAAGAATCCTCGGCGCCCGCCAACTTCAACAACCTGCCTATCATCTCATCAAGCTTCTCGAAGGTCTTGAACACCCTGTCCCGGTGTTGCGCAAACCCGCCCCGGCTCTGCTTGTCAAGATACGACCATATATGGTGCTCCATCGAATCGGTGTCGTGGAATTGCACCATCAGTACATCCCATGCAAGTTTGCCGCAGATGAGTTCGGCCGCCTCGACCTTCTGTTCGAGGCTCCGCTCAACCCGCTTCAGATTATCGTCCAACTCCGAGAGCGTATAGTCTTCCTGGCCGCGCCATTGCGCCATTATCTCATAATCAGGAATATGATCCAGCAGTTCAGCCTTAAACTCCGGAGGATAAACAAACTCTGACGCCGGTCCCGGACATCCATATCCCGCCGCCATGATGCCGTTGATCGGCGCACAAGGGTACGTCCACGGAACATTGATGCTGGCAATCTTGTACCCCTGCTCACTCAGTTCCTGCCACATGGTGGGCACCAGCCTCTGTTCCGAAGTGCTGATACGCAACCGATCTTCATCAAACCGATATTCGTGCCAGCCGATAACGCCGTGAATACGGGGGCTGCACCCGGTCAGGAACGTAGTCCACGAAGCCGCCGTAATCGGGGGTTCCGTGGAGCGCAACGTGCCGGAACAGCCGCCCGTTCTAAGTGACATCAGATTCGGCATATGGTGCGCCAGCAGGTAGTCATCCAGTACATCCCATGTGGCGCCATCCAGCCCTATGATCAACATCTTCATCGGAACGTCCCGCCTATTTCAGTCAGACCTGCTGTACTTTCTACTCGGCGCGCGAAGACGCAAGCCGCTCTTGCTCTTCGTAAGTCACCCGGGCCGCCAGGCACTCGGCCAGTTCCTGCTCCATCGCCCTGCGCACGGTGCAATCAACCATCAGCGGCTTGTTCGGATCCCGTACTGCCAGCAGCCCAAAGTCGATTGTTCGCACCACGTTGAAGAGATGCCGCCGGCACCAGTTCCGAAGAAAGCACGGCATCCGCCTGAAACCGTGCATGTAGTAGTACCGGTGAAAGACCTTCTTGAAGACGATGGGATTATCCTCGGCCGCGGACCCCTTGAGTTCATCAGGATCGAAGAATTTGAAGGAGTACTCGTTGAAATTGTGGTGGTGATATGGATTCACAAGGTGGTATCGCGTCGATGACACATAAGGCAATCCAACCAGGAACCGCCCTCCGTGTCGAAGCACCCGATAGATCTCCCCCAGCGCAAAGAGGAAATCCCCAACATGCTCAAGGCAATGATACGAAAAAACGAGATCGACGCTTTCGTCGTCAAATGGAAGACGATCCCGTCCCAGATCCAGGGTCACATCCGCTTTGGGCGATATATCGATATTGACGAAGCCGTCGATATAGTTGTAGCCTGCACCGATATTGAGTTTTACCTCGTTCATGGCATGTTCCTGAGAGTTTTCGTTCACGGCAGAACACCTATTATGGCGGAATACGCTGTTTGTCAACGACTTTTTCCGGTTCATGCCGTTCAAGCATGACCCGATGATATCCCGCTTGCCGTTGGAATTCGTCCGGAAGCTGGGTAACCCAGGATTACTTCAGCGGCGCCAACGGTGTCCTGAGAACGATGCCGAAGCAAGTGCCGGACATCCACCGTCGTTTGCCTTCGAACCTCCAACTGCCCGGGACTGGATTCGAACCAGCACGACCTTACGGCCACTAGCCCCTCAAGCTAGCGCGTCTGCCAAATTCCGCCACCCGGGCGTTCAA
>DSDB01000535.1 GCA_011057845.1 Phycisphaerales bacterium
AGCGGTGGCCCGGTCCGGGATCGACAATCTCAATGGTGTCCTGGGCAGGGCCGAGCCGCTGGTGGCCCTGTCCGTGAAAGCCGAGTCTCTTCTTAGACCGCTGGAGGCCTTCTTACTGGAGCGGTTCTACCACCACGAGCAGGTCGTCGCCGCGGCGCAACGGGCGAGAGAGGGGCTGACAGAACTGTTCCGGCGGTTTTGCGCCGATCCGGGTCTGATGCCGGGCTACTACCGGCGGTTCATCGCGGAGCATGGTTTACAGCGAGTGGTCTGCGACTACATCGCGGGCATGACCGACCGGTTTTGCCTGCGGCTTCTCGGATAAGTGTGATCCCGGCTACGGCTACTTGAGTTCGACGGACCAGTAGGCGTGCTCGATGAACTGTTTCCAGCTACGGTAGCGTTCACTGCCCAAGTGGACGTGGATGAGGGGATTGTGCCGTGGTTTGCGGGCCTGGCGGATGAGGTGCATGCCAGCCTCATCGGGCGTGCGTCCGCCCTTCTTGACGTTGCAATGGGCACATGCACAGACGATGTTCTCCCAGGTGGCCTGGCCGCCGAGGCTGCGCGGAACAACGTGGTCGAGCGACAGTTCGCTCATGGGGAAGCGTTTGCCGCAGTACTGGCATCGGTTCTTGTCGCGGGCGAAGAGGTTGCGGCGGTTGAACTTGACGTCGCCCCTGGGCAGGCGGTCATAGAAAAGCAGGCGGATGATTCGCGGGACGGCGATGTAAAAATTGACCGTTGAGACCCAGTCGTGGCCGTCCGGTTCAAACCGGTGCTTGAACTGGCTGGCCTCACACCAACTCGTGAAACTGTAGTTGGCGTAGTTGCCCTGATCGGGGCAGACCACCTCGGCCAGATCGCGGCAGAGCAGGGAAAAGGCCCGCCGTGCCCCTACAATGCGGACGGCCATGTAGTGCTTGTTCAACACCAGCACGTTACAGTCCAGACCGGATTGCGCCAAGCCGCTTAACATGGCCTCCTATCCTTGATTCTACCCTGCCTCTAGCTGTTTTTCTTCACGGGGACCACCTTTTCGGCCCGGGGTCCCTTTTCACCCTCAACGATATCGAACATTACGGCATCACCCTCGGCCAGCGTTCGGAAGCCGCCTGACTCGATATTGGCGTAATGGACGAATACATCGCGTCCGTCGGACGTTGCGATGAAGCCATAACCCTTGCGTGGATTAAACCACTTGACTGTGCCCTCTGACATTCAGGACTCCTTTTTTGCCGTGTTCGGTGCGTCCAGGAATGAATCTATCCCCTCGCCTGTGCCGCCAACCGAACCCCGGCGGCTGCGCCCCGGCAACAACACTATTATGTACTGCATTGACCGTTGACTATTCCACCACCTTTGTCGTGCGGAGAGGGGCGCTGAGTCTGGCTCGCATGGTGCGGCCCATCTTGAACTTGACCGTGCGTTTGGCCGGCACGTCAACGCGTTCGAGGGTCTTGGGGTTCTGGGCCTGACGCGAGGCCCTCGTGCGCGTCTCAAAAACGCCGAAATCGCGGAACTCCAGGCGGTTGTCGCGTCCGAGTTCGTCGACGATCTCATCCAGGAAGGCCTGGACGATATGCTTGACAAGCACCCGCTTGGCCTGGGTTTGCTCCGAGATTCGGTCGATAAGTTCTTTCTTGGTGACTGTCGCCATAACCTGCCTCTCTTTAGGAACACCTGTCCGCCGATATGATAATAACTGTAGGGGCAAACCACCCTTGTGCCGGGCCCGCTCCGCGGGGTGCATCCTCATGCATCCCACCAACATCGTTCCAAGACCCACCCTTTGAACCGTCCATTTTCGCAACTACCTGATGAGGCCCTGCTGCCGATTCGACCATCCACAACCACTGTCCGTCGGTCGAACCTGATTGCCGCAAACCACTATACTATAACGACTTCTATACGGCAAGCGGTTTTTTTCGCCAAATTTTTTCTTATGGGCGGACATACACAGACCGTGTCCATGCCGCGAGGGGCCGGACGCGAGGACAAAATGGCCGCACGGCGATCCCCAACCTTGACCGGGGCTGAAGCGGCAACCATAATACAGGTTTTCGTATCGGTTCCGGCGGGGTCTGTTGCCCCAGGATAGGTTGTTCCCGCCCGGCCGAGGAAGACACCAAGTGTGTACGAGTCCGCCGCATGAACGAAACCAACGACAACAGTCAGAACAGCGATGCCCGCAAGGACCGCGCCGCGGAAATCGCCAATACCTTCGAGTGGCTGATCACAGCCTTCATCCTGGCGTTCGTCTTTCGGGCGTTCGTCATGGAGGCGTTCCGCATCCCGACGGGCAGCATGGCCGATACGCTCAAGGGCGCCCACTTTCGCCTTCGTTGCCCCCAGTGCGGCTATCCGTATGACTACGGATTTGTGCCGGGCAGCTACGGCTATTCGGAAGACTACATCCCGGTCAACGCAAATCTGCGGCGATTCCCCTCGCGTTGTCCCAGTTGCGGGTTCTATCAAGCCACCGGCGGCACGATGCCCGTGTCCAACGGAGACCGGATTCTGGTGCTCAAGTGCATCTACCAGTTCATGGAGCCCAGGCGATGGGACGTCATCGTTTTCAAGAATCCGCTGGACCCTCGCATCAACTATATCAAGCGGCTGGTGGCGTTGCCCGACGAGACCATCGAGATCATTGACGGTGATGTGTACATCAACAACGAGATACAGCGAAAGCCGCCCAAGGTTCAGGAAGAACTGTGGATGGTGGTCTACGACAACGACTATCAGCCGGCCCGGCCGCTGGAAGGCTCCTTCAACGGGCATACATGGAAGCAACCATTTGCCAATGCCGACGGTGGGCTGTGGCTGGATGACCCGAACCACCCCATCCTCTTCCACCTGGATGCGCCGGTCGATAGGCTGAACCGATTGGTTTATGATGCATCCGTGGGCAACGACTTTACGGCGGCGTATGCGTACAACAGTGTGCGCGATTACACGGCGAGGCCGTATTGCAGCGATCTGATGGTTCGATACGACGTGCTGCCCAGGGCCGCCGAGGGGGTCGTCGGGGCGGCGCTGACGAAGTATGGCATCGAGTATCGTGCGATGGTGGATTTCTCCGGGCGGATGCGTCTGGTCCGCTTGGACAACGACGGCGAGACGTTGCTGGCCGAGAAGTCGATTCGTGCCGTGCGGTGCGACGGCCGGCCTCTGAGGTTCCGCTTCGCCAACGTGGATCACCGGCTGGTGATGGAATTCGCCGGTGATGAATTGGCGTTTGACATGGGTCTTTCGGCGGATGCGGCCGGACCGCGTAGACCGAGCATTCGCCCGCGGGCGGAAATACTGGGGGCCGGGCGGCTGACACTGCTGCATGTGGCTATCTTTCGGGATATTCACTATACGGGCAGCAAGTATGGCAGCGGTCCGGACGGGGGCCGGGCGATTGAGGGCGAGCCTTTCACGCTGGAAGCCGATCAGTTTTTCGTCCTCGGCGACAACAGTCCCAACAGCGAGGATGCCCGGTGGTGGTCCGAGCCCGGCCTGGCCAATCGCGGCCAGACGTATCGCATGGGGGTCGTGCCGCGGGATTATCTGGTTGGCAAGGCACTGTTCGTGTACTGGCCGGGCGGATTCAAGCCATTCCCGAGCGCAAGGTTTGCCGCTGTGCCGAACGTCGGCCAGATGCGATTTATCTACGGCGGGTCGCGCAACGCGGACTGAGCGGCCGACGGCGCTGCAGCCGGCTCCACAGGACCCGTATTCGGGGTCGGGGTATGCGTTCTTGAGTTGCGGGAGGGCCTTGGAACCCCATTTTCGTCGGTTTTCGGGGTTCATTTTGTGCGTTGGAACCTTGACTTTGAACCGGGGGGCGATTATCCTTACTTGTTTGGACTGCGATTCCCTTCTGTGGCTAAGGATGGCAGGAGATTTATGGCGGCAAAGCACCTGTTCGAAGAGAAATTTGAAAACATGCGGATTCTTGACGAGCTCAAGAATTCGTACCTCAACTACGCGATGAGCGTGATCGTGTCGCGGGCGCTGCCCGACGTGCGAGACGGCCTCAAGCCGTCGCAGCGGCGCATCCTCGTGGCGATGAATGACCTGAATCTGGGTCCCCGATCGAAGCACCGCAAGTGCGCCAAGATCGTCGGCGATACCGGCGGCAACTACCATCCGCACGGGGACCAGGCGACGTACGGGACGCTCGTGCGTCTGGGGCAGCAATGGAACATGCGGTATCCGCTGGTGGATCCGCAGGGCAATTTCGGGAGCATCGATGCGGACCCGCCGGCGGCCATGCGGTATACCGAGGCGCGGATGGCTGCACCGGCGGTGGAAATGCTGGAGGACCTCAAGTACGACACCGTCGATTTCGTTCCCAACTACGATGAGACGCGGCAGGAGCCGACGGTCCTGCCGGCGCGGTTTCCGAATCTGCTGGTCAATGGTTCGACGGGCATCGCCGTGGGCATGGCCACGAATATCCCGCCGCACAACCTGCGGGAGGTGTGCGAGGCGCTGCTGCTGGTGATCAACGATCCCAACTGCGGGTTCAAGGACATCATGAAGGTATTGCCCGGGCCGGACTTCCCCACGGGCGGGGTCATCTGCGGCCGCAAGGGCATCATGGAGGCCTATTCGACCGGACGGGGGCATCTGACCGTGCGGGCCAGAGCCGAGATCGAGACCGACAAGAAGGGACGCCAGCGGATCATCATCGCGGAAATCCCGTACATGGTCGTCAAGACCACCATCGTCTCGAAGATCGCCGAGTGTGTCCAGGCCGGGACGATTGCGGAGATCGCCGACGTTCGGGACGAATCCGACCGCCGGGGGCTGCGCATCGTCGTGGAGGTCAAGCGCGACGCCGAGCCGGAGATCGCCCTCAACAAGCTCTGGCGGTACACGCCGTTGCAGACCACGTTTGCCATTGCCAACATTGCGCTGGTCAACAATCGTCCGGAGACCCTGAACATCCGGGACATGCTGGCGGCGTTTATCGAGCACCGCAAGGTGGTGATCCGGCGGCGGACGCGGTTCCTGCTCAAGCGGTGCCGCAACCGGGCGCATATTCTTGAGGGGCTCATTCTCGCGGTCAGCGATATCGACGAGATCATCGACCTGATCAAGAAATCGCCGGACGCCCCGACGGCCAAGACGAATTTGATGAAAAAACCGCTGCGGCTGATGGAATCGGCGACGCTGCGCAAACTGCTGCCGGAGGCGTTCGTCGCGGAAAAGGCCAAAGGCAAGCACTTCCTGACGGGACCCCAGGCCGACGCCATCCTGACGATGCAGCTCCAGCGGCTGACGGGCCTGGAGGTGGAGAAGCTGGCCAAGGAGTATGCGGACCTGGTCCAGGAGATCGAGGGATACGAGCGGATTCTGGCCGACGAGAAGGTCCTGCTGGACATCATCCGGACGGACATCCGGGAGATCAGAGACAAGTACGGCGACAAGCGCCGCACGGAGATCGCCGGCGACGCCGAGCAACTGAGCGTTGAAGACCTCATTGCCGAAGAGGAGGTCATTGTGACGGTCAGCCACGACGGCTACATCAAGCGGATGCCGATCGACACGTATCGGCGCCAGGGCCGGGGCGGGCGAGGGATCATTGGCTCGGACACCAAGGAAGGCGATTTCATCAAGCACCTCTTCGTCGCCTCGACGCATGATTACCTGTTGATCTTCACGAACCGCGGCCGCTGCTACTGGCTGAAGGTCTACGACGTGCCGAGCCTCTCGCGGCAGAGCAAGGGCCGCAACATGGTCAACCTGCTGAATCTGGGCAACCAGACCATCGCCTCGATCATCAATGTCAGGTCCTTTGAGGCCGAGGACGGGATCGAATGGCAGCTTATCATGGCGACGAGGAGCGGCCTGGTGAAGAAGACCCGGCTTTCGGCGTACAGCAATCCCCGCGCAACGGGCGTGATCGCCATCAACCTGGAGCCGAACGACGCCCTGATTGACGTCGACCTGACCACGGGCAAGGACCACGTCATCCTCGGAACGCGGGACGGCATGACGATCCGGTTTGACGAGGGCCAGGTGCGGTCGATGGGCCGGGCTTCCCGGGGCGTCCGGGGCATCCATCTGCGTGCGGGCGATTCGGTTGTGGGCATGGTGATCGTCGAGGACAAGGCGGCGTTGTTCACCGTATGCGAGAACGGATACGGCAAGCGAACCGGCATCGAGAACTACCGGCCCCAATCGCGGGGCGGTGTGGGCCTCAAGAATATCAAGACCTCCGATCGCAACGGCAAGGTGGTGGCCCTCAAGGCGGTCCGCAACAGCGACGATCTAATGATGATCACCGCGCAAGGGATGATCATCCGCACGGGTCTCGACGAGATCCGCTCAATCGGGCGAAACACCCAGGGCGTGCGCCTGATCAAGCTTAAGCCCGGAGACAAGCTCGTGGCCGCCGAGAAGATCGCCTCGGAAGAAGGCGACGACCCCCGACAGAGACGAGCCGAGATGGCTCGCAACGGTCAGAGCAGCCCCGTGGCGGACTTTGAGGACGCGCCCGAAGACGAAGAGCCGGATGAGGACGTCGAGGACGAAATCGACGAAGATGTCGAGGAGGACGCCGATGAGCAGGACGAGTCGGAGACGGATAAGGAACAGTAACTGAGAAACGGCCCGGTCGGCCCAGGCCCCATCGGCAACGGCGAAGATGGCCCGAGCGAAGAAACATTCAGAGGCGCCGAAGCAGGCGGCGGTTTATGTTGTCGCCGGCAAAGATGCCGCGCTGGTCAATTATCATTGCAGGGAATTGCTGGATCGGCTGATGCCCCACGAACAGCGGGCGACGGGCCTTTTTGAACCCGACATCAAGCAGGCCGTTCTCAGTGAGGTCCTTGATGAGCTGCGGACGATGCCTTTTTTGACGGATCGGCGGGTTGTCGTGCTGCGCAACGCCGATGAGTTTGTCAGCGAGCACCGCGAGAAGCTCGAGATCTATTTCGATAACCTGTCGTCTACGGGGATTCTGGTATTGACCGTCTCAAGCTGGCCGGCGAACACGCGTCTGGCCAGGAAGCTGCCCTCGGTGGGGCAGTTGATCAGTGTCGGGGAACTGAAGTCGTGGGAGATCCCGGCCAGGCTGATGGAATACGCCCAGCAGACCCACGGCAAGAAGCTCTCGAAACAGACCGCCGAGATACTCGTTGAAGTGGCGGGCGAGGAGCTGGTGGGGCTCTATAACGAGATCGACAAGCTGGCGGTCTATGCCCGCGATGAGAAGATGATTACGACCTCGCACGTCGAGGCGCTGGTCGGGCACAACCGGCTTTTCAACGCCTTTGCGGTGATTGACGCGGTGACGGCGGGGGATGCGGCGGCGGCCGTGGGGCGGCTGCGCAAGATGTTCGCGGAGGATAAGTCCGCCGAGTACACGGTGGTTGGGGCGTTCGCCTATCACTTCCGGCGGCAGTTCCAGGCCAAGGCGCTGCTCGACCAGGGACGCCCGGCCATGGAAGTGGCCAAACGCTGCAACATCTGGGCCTCCAAGGATGCCTTTTTCGGTCAATTGAAGCGGCTGTCGTTGCATCGTATCGGCCAGTGCCTGGTTCGGCTGGCCGAGATTGACCATGCCATCAAGACCGGCCGCACCACGCCGCAGGTCGCCATCGAGCGGCTTGTTCTGAGCCTGGCGTCCTGATCGGCAGTGAGAGATTGCCTTCGGGACACCTCGTCATCGCCAGGACCCTGCCCTACCGCTGGGCGTTGTCCTGCCTGAGTGGCGGTGGATAATCCCTTGCCGCCGCCGGCCCGGTGGCTGCGGGATTTCAGGCAGGCCCAAACCGACGATGGCTTCACCTTCCAGTGGACGCAGGACACCGTCACCTTGAAGATGACCATGACGGCCGTGCCGGGTACGACGGTCCTGTCGTGCGGCTATCCGAAGACCGACGAACCCAATGCCGCGACCATTCCGATGCTCCTGGTCCACCGCCACGC
>DSDB01000033.1 GCA_011057845.1 Phycisphaerales bacterium
ACTTTGAGGCCTTCGACCATCGACTTTATGTGACATCAGCGGAACTGGCCCACTTCACCAGCCGCACCCGCCTGGCCATCCCGCCGTCCGCCGGTCCCCGCTGCCCCTGGAACATAGACGGGCGCTGCGACGTGCACCCCTACAGGTTCGCCGGTTGCCGCATCTTCTCATGCACCGGCGATCCCCAGGTACAGGCCCGTATCACGGAACAGGCCCTCCAACAGCTCAAACGCACCTGCGAACAATCCGGCCTGCCCTACCGCTATGTCAACATCCTGTGTGCCGGCGCCAACCCGCGGGAGGCGATTCGCTGATTCACCCACACGCGGCGCTCAGGGCAGAGGGTTGGCGGCGCGAGGAAGAGGCTCCACCGGCCGCGGGATTCGATCGCGGGGTTCCCGCAGATTGATGAACCGCACGCCGTCGTCCAGGCAGCGGCTCTGGCGGTAATAGGCATAGAGCTTCGCGAGCTTCTCCTCGTCGCTGGCCTCGAGTTGTTCCGACCACGCATCGAGTTCCGCTCCCCAGACAATATCCGTCCCGCCCACGGACTTCATCGTGATGTGCGGGTCGCTCTTGCTCAGGCGGCCTCGAAAATTGGCGATATTGATGCTTTTGATGTGCAGCAGCAGCGGCGCATCGGGCGTCACCAGGCGATCCATCTTGTCCATCCGATGCAGTATAGCCATGGCGGCGGCAATATCCGGACTTGCCAGTGCCTCCCCAATCGTCGGCAATCCGCTCAGACGGACGCCCGCGATCTGTATGATCGGCAATTCCGGGACTTCGACATAATCGAGGACCACGCTCTCGGCATCGAGATAGAATAGTGTGTTGTTGACCTCGATCTGCGCCAGCGGTTTTCGCCATCGCCCGGATATCTCAATACTGTCCGGATTGACGCGGACCTTCGGATCGGCCAGCCAGACAAGATGTTTGCGAAGGTGGTTCTGAATCGTAACGGCCGCGTCTTCATCAAGACGCAGGTCCTCACCGTCGGCCGTCGCGGCGTAACCGATTTTCTCCTTCAGCTCCTCATTCAGCCACGGCGGCGGCCCCACCAATATGAGGTCGCCATAGGAACGCAACACCGGATTGCTCTGCTTGAAGTGGTGGTGAACAAACAAGAACCCCCCGCCCACGAAGGCGACCGTCGCCGCCACCACGAATATGCGCACCGCCGAGATCGCTCTTGATATCTCGGCGTCCGACCCGCGGGCGGTGTTCTTCAGGACCTTTCTCTTGTCGTCGAGCCTGGCCACGCAGCAGTAACGCTCCTATCAAACAGTGTCCGGAACCGATCCCGTTCTACGAGACTCCGCCAGCGCCGCATTCACGATATGCCTACACAGCCGACCCATGGGCATTCCCGCCTTCGCCGCCGCCTTGGGCAGCAGCGAGTGCGTCGTAAAGCCCGGAATCGTGTTGACTTCAAGGGCGTACGGGATGTCGTCGTTGCTGAGGATGAAGTCGACACGCCCGAAATGGCGGCAGCCCAGCGCCTCAAAACACGCCAACGCCGCCTCCTCAATCCGCCGAACCACATGCGGATCCGCAACGGTCTCGAACAGATAATCGGTCCTGTCGTCGATGTACTTGGCGTGATAGTCATAGAACTTCGACTTGCTGCGAATCTCGATGATGGGCAGCGCCTTGCCGTCGACCACACCCACCGTGATCTCGCGGCCCGGCATAAACTGCTCGATCATGCAGTCCCCGAACCGTTCGAGCACGTCATAGGCCGCCTCAAAGGCCGCATGGGGATCATCGGTAATCGTCACGCCCACGCTGCTGCCCTGGGTGATGGGCTTGACCACGATCCGCCCCACCCAGTCATCGAGATCGTCCTCCAGGTCCTTCGGATCGGTGTCCGGATCCAGTTCGACGGCCCCAGGCACGCGGATACCGCGGGACCGGAACGCCGTCTTGCTGGCCATCTTGTCAAAGGCCATCTGAGAAGCCCGCGGGCCGCTGCCGGTATAACACAACCCCCGGTCCTCCAGAATCTGCTGCAACTCGCCGTCCTCTCCGAAGCGCCCGTGCAGCGAGATGAAGAACACGTCCACGCCCGCCTCGTCGAGTATACCCATGTCCTCCGGGGTGATGTCACCGGCGATCACGTTGACCCCTTCGCCCCGAAGCGCCTCGGCCACGCATGACCCGCTATGGAGACTGACCTCACGCTCGTCGCCGATTCCACCCATGAGGACGGCCACGGTCAGGCCATTTGGGACATTGTGTGACATTGCGCCTCCTGACACCCGCGGCGTCATTCCCATACTTCGATTTCCAACTCCAGATCGACGTCGAACTCCTGCTTGACGCGCTCTCGGACGGCGGCAATGAGTTTGAGCACATCTTCGCTCGAACAGCCCTTGCCGGCGACAATGAAATTCGCGTGCTTTTCGCTAACGACGGCCTGCCCGATCTGCAGGCCCTTCAGACCCGCCCGGTCGATCAACGCCCCGGCCGAGACCCCCCTCGGATTCTTGAAGACGCAACCCGAGTTGCGGGTATTCAGCGGCTGCGTGTTCTTCTTATAGATCCATATCTCCTTGACCGTTCGCATGATCTGGTCGGGGTCCGCCGGCGACATATCCAGGCGGGTCGAGACGATGAATCTCGCCGTGATATTAGTCCGGCGATAGTCGAAGACCAGTTCGGGCTTGGCCTTCTCGAAGAGGTTCCCCGCGTTGTCCATCAGCGTAACCCGCTCCACGGCCGAACCCAGATCGCCGAACCGCCCCCCCGCGTTCATGCGAACCGAGCCGCCGACCGACCCCGGAATCCCCGTCAGCGCCTCGATGCCCGAGAGGCCCTTCTTGACGCACGTCAGCACGAGCTTGCTCATCTCCGCGCCGGCCCCGGCCGTCACGCGATCACCGTCAAATTCCGTCCGCTTGAATTCCTCGCCCTCCAGCTTCAACACCGCCCCTCGCACTCCTTTGTCGCTGATCAGCAGATTCGAGCCGAATCCAATGACGTGCACGGGCATTTCGTTCTCGAACAGCCGAACCACCACCTCGCGCAGCTCCTCCACCGTCCGAGGCCGGATGAAGTAGTCGGCTTTTCCGCCAAGACCATACCACGTGTGATTGGACAGAGGGTGGTCTGCTTCAACAATCTGCTCTAAGCCAGTGAATATATTCATCTGCGACTTTCCACACATCGCCGGCCCCCATCGTCACGACGAGGTCGCCCGGGCGGACGTTTTCCTTCAAATGCCGACCAATGCCGTCGAACGTCTCTATGAACAGGGCCTCGGAGCCGTTGGCCCTGAGCCGATCCACCAGCACCCGGGCGTTCACCTGGCGGCGAGACTCCTCGGAGTCCCGAACAAAGTAGATCTCCGGCACAATCGTAACATCCGCCAGCCTAAAACTTTCCGCGAAATCATCAAGCAAAAACCGCGTCCGGCTGTACTGGTGCGGCTGAAATACGCACCACAGCCGCCGCGGGCAATACCGCTGGCGGATCGCCGCCAGCGAGGCCCGGATTTCCGTCGGATGGTGCGCGTAGTCGTCGAGCACGACCATATCGTTGACCCGGGCTTTGAGCGTCAGCCTCCGGTCGACCCCCGTGAACCCATCCAACAGATCCAGCACTTGCAACGGCTCAACGCCCACGCGAATCGCCATCGCCACCACCGCCAGGGCGTTCATCACATTGTGCACCCCCGGCAGGGAAATCCGCGCCGAACCCAGAAAACGGTCGTTGTGGTACACCTCGAAACGATACAGTCCGTCGTAGATCCGCAGATTGTCCGCGCGGAAATTGCAGGTTCGGTCCAGTCCGAATGTCTCCCGGTGCACATGAGGCGGCAGAGCCGCCAGCACTCTCGCCGTGTTGGCGTCCTGGCCGTTGGCAATGACCGCGCCCGTCGGCTTGGCGCCGAGGGCGAACTCCGTGAAAGCCTCCACGATCTGGTCTTCGTCCGCGTAGTAGTCCAGATGGTCCTGTTCGATATTCAGAATACAGCCGATGCGGGGGTGCATGTTCAGGAAACTGCGGTCGTACTCGCACGCCTCGGCGACGAAGTAGTGACTGTCCCCTGCACCCGAGGAACCGCCCAACTGAGGGATCTCGGCCCCGACGATGAAACTGACATCCACCCCGGCCGCCCGCAGCAGATGCGCCAGCCAACCGCTCGCTGTGCTCTTGCCGTGCGTCCCGCAGACGGCGATCCCTTCGTAATGGTCCATCAACTCGCCGAGCATCTGGGCGTACTTGTAGATGCGACAGCCCTGCGCCACCGCCCGTCGCAACTCCGGATTGTCCTGTCGAATCGCCGCCGACAGCACCACCGCATGTGTACCCAGGGGAAGGTGATCGGCCGAATGGCCTATGCGGATATCCGCGCCCGCTTCCCGCAGCGAGGCGATAATATCACCGTCGCTCTGATCGGAGCCCGACACACGACAGCCGTTGCGCAACAGCAACCGCGCCAAGCCGCTCATGCCGATACCTCCGGCGCCGATGAAATGCAGATTTTTGCCGGCCAGGGCCAGCGACGAGGGGGTCTCAACGACTGCGTAGCGATGCACGGCTCTTACCCGAGTTGCTTGGATTTGCGAGTTCAACTGGTAAACAGAGTCCATTCTATGCACCCTTCCGTCAACAGGTTTTCGGGTTTTCGGGCAGTCTAACACACACACGTCGCGCGCGTAAAGAAAAAACGGGGACAAAACAGGATTTGAGGCATTCCATTCGTTCAGCCATCCGTCCAAACCCGCCTCAACCCATGTCAAAGACAGGTCTTCAGGTCGGATCGCATCTGATCGAATTGCCGGCCGACTGCAACGATAATCCGCACCGCTCCTCAAGGCAGGCCATGCGAGAGTGGGAAGTCATGAACAGAAACAGGCACACCGCCTTGCGGCAAGTCGGGTGGTGGTAGGGTCGATCCGCGCGCACAGAAGACCGATCCCCCGATGGGGAACCGGCCTGTGCTTTTTCATTGCCCCGCGGTACAGTGGTCTGCTCAGTTGAAGGAGACGGCGACCCCGATCTCAGCGTTTTCGAGCATGCCGTTGCGCTCAACGCGGACCACGGTGCCGGTCTTGATACGGGCGAACTGGCCCTTTTCCATAGCCAGGGCCTGGGATCGCGGGAAGTTGATCTCAACGATCTGGCCTGCCCTGACGGGTGTGGTCATTGGGACCTTGATGTAGGCGCCCGTACGGCTGACGTTGGCGCTGTGGCCGTTAAAGAAACGGTTCGCGTCGGCCACCCAGACACTTACGGGCCAGGCGATGGTGCTGCGTGCTTCGGTGCGTTGTTCCAGTACAGCTTCCATAACTGATACCTCCGATACAATCGGTCCATCAATCACGCTGGTTATCGGCAAGGTTAAGTTGGGGGGTTTAGCGTATATGGAGAAAATAATGTCGAAGGTCCAACCTTTTTCGCCAGGCCCGATGACAACTGGCGGCCGGGCCAGTTTTATGGGTCGTTTGTGAAAAAAATTGTGCCCAATCGCCACCGACCCGTGCCGAAGCAGCCGGACCGCCGCAGTCATGGCCGAGATTGACCCGCCGCCGGGGAATAACTTGCCGCCGGAGGTAAGTTGCAGTAATGTCGTGGTTTATGAAGACTGACGTGATACAAGTTGACCCGGCCTCGGTGGATAGCGACGTGATTGCCCGGGCCGCGGCGGTCGTGGATGGAGGCGGCTTGGTGGCCTTTCCGACCGAGACGGTCTACGGCATCGCGTGCAGCGCGTCGACGGAGAGCCTGCGGCGTTTGGACCATATCAAGAAACGCCCCCCCGGCAAACACTACACGTTGCACATCGGATCACCGGCTACCGTGCGCCGCTATGTGCCTCATACCAGTATGCGGGCCGACAAACTCATGCGAAAAGCATGGCCCGGACCACTGACGATTGTCTTCGACGTGTCGGACCAGGATATGGCCAAGCAGCGAAAACGCCTGGGGGATGAGGCCTGCGGGCATCTGTATGGGCAGCACTCGATCGGCATCCGCTGTCCGGACAACCCGGTGGCCACCGCTCTGCTGGATGCCTGCAAGAGGCCCGTTGTGGCCCCAAGCGCCAATCTGAGCGGCGACAGGCCTGCAACGGACGCCGCGTCGGTCGTTTCGCAGTTCGCCAACCAGTTGGATATGGTGCTTGATGCGGGCCGCTGCCGCTTCAGCCAGAGCAGCACGGTCGTAAAGCTGGGTCGCGGACCGCTGGAGGTGCTGCGTCCGGGGGCGTATTCGGAGCGGTTGCTGGCGGAGCTGTCAACCGTGCAGATCCTGATGGTCTGTACCGGCAACACATGCCGCAGTCCAATGGCCGAAGGCCTTTTTCGCAAACACCTGACGGAAAAACTGGATTGTAAGGTTGACCGGCTGGCCGAGTTTGGTTATAAAGTGCTTTCCGCAGGGACGCTGGATATGGGCGGCAGCATGGCGTCAAGCGAGGCCATCAACGCCTGTGCGGCCCTGGGAGTGGACTTGTTGGGGCATCGCAGCCGGGCGCTGACATGTGAGCTTGTCGCGGACAGCGATTTGATTTATGTTATGAGCCGGGCGCATCGGGCGGCCGTTTTGGCCATTGACCCGGATGCGGCGGACAAAGTGCTTCTGTTGGCCGGCGATGCGGAAGTGCCCGACCCGATCGGGCAGGGGCAGAGAGTATTTGACGAATGCGCCGCTACGATTGACCGTGCGGTCAAAGAAAGGATAAGTGAGCTTAGGATATGAAGGTAGCACTGGGCAATGACCATCGCGGGTATCAGGCAAAGGAAATCATCCGGGATGTAATCCGCCAACTGGGGCATGAGGTCATCGACTGTGGCACCGATAACCCCGGAGCGTGCGATTATCCTGACTTCGCTTATCTGGCGGCGAAGGAGGTATCGGAGCAAAGGGCGGATCGCGGGATTCTCGTCTGCGCGACAGGGATCGGCATGAGTATGGCGGCCAACAAGATCAAGGGGGTTCGGGCGGCGCTGTGCCATGACGAATTGAGCGCGCAGATCTCGCGGGACCATAACGATTCAAACGTCTTGTGCCTTCCGGGCGACCAGGTCAGCGCGATGATGTTGGGCAAGATCGTCGAGACATGGCTGAACACGCCTTTCAGCGGCGGGCGGCACCTTCGCCGCGTCCAGAAGATCGCCGAAATTGAACAGGGGCACGACCCGCGAGGCGTCAGCCAGTCCTGAGCAATCATACCCATCCGGTCTCACATGACCCAGCCGATTGGGTCGTATCTGCGCGTCGCCAGTCCGAGCTCCTACGACGGCCAAATCCCACGTGTCAGGCGACCGTTTCGATGAATGCCCCGCGTTTGGCCTCAGCGGCGGCAATGATGAAAATGGCCGCGGCCGCACCGACCAAGCCCAGCACAAGGCCCAAGCCGATGAATACCACGATATACACGACCAGCGCCAGGGGTCGCAGCGGGCGTCTCTGTGTCGGGCGAGGCCAAAGCCGGGCGACAGCCAGAACGACGACGAGAACGGCCAGCAGCCCTGCCGTGGCGATCAGACTATTAAGCATAGCAGCCGGGACGGCATAAACGCGGAGTCTCGGGTCGCCGGCGGCACGGGCAAAGTCGAGGCGAACCTGACACTGCGGCAGGCCAACAGGCAGTGAATACGTGCCGGAGGCCGCGTAGTAAACGTCATAAGCTTCCCCGCCGAGGTCCGTCACCGCGGATGGGCCCTGCGGCCTGGCGGGCTGGGACTGCTGCACCGGGACTCGGCCGCTGGCCGGGGCATCCTGCGGTTGCCCGGAAACGCCATAACCGAACCCGCCGAGCCTGCCGTCCGGGCGGCCCTGCGCCGCATACCCGCCGCCACCGTAGCCACCCATCCCCCCCATACCGCCACCTGCCGCTACGCCACTGAAGTCAACGCCTACATCAACGTGCTGTCGGAGGCCGCCGGCGGCCTC
>DSDB01000328.1 GCA_011057845.1 Phycisphaerales bacterium
GCCAGCGGCGCCGCGGCCTCCAGGTTCGCCCGCTCGGCGTTGGCGAATAAGCCATTGTCCGGCCGATGTTCCGTCATGGGCGTATTATACGCTCCCGCGAACGGCTTGTCGAAGCCGAATCGGGCGCCGCAGGCATGTGTGCAACGCCCTATAATCCCCGTATTGCCTATTCTGCCAAAAAACAAAAAAACAACATTTTTTCTTGGCCTGTCGGCGAGAATAGGGTATACACAAATTGTTTGCAGACGGTAAGAACCAGGCAACTGGCGGCTATGTGTCAGGTGTATTGCTGGGGCTGTGTTGGGTGTTCGAGCAGGCTTCGGGGCATCTGGGTGGTCTCCGCCGGCGTTTGCTACAGGGTCTGTTGTGCCGAGAAGGGAATGAATGTTCTAAGGAAAGGAGTTGCAATGAGAAAAGGATCAATGCTGTTGGCGGCTCTGGTGGTTGGTCTGATCAGCTCATCAACTTGGGCCATCGGCTATATAGGGCCTCCAGGAACCACGTCAAAGAAGGGACAGATCGGTGTCAACATCGGCGGCAGCGTGTCGAAGACCGACATCAAGCTCAATAACTTCAAGACTCCGATCTTTCCGCTCAATTCGACGACAATCAAGAAGGTCCGCAGAAACGAGGCATTTGTCGACCTGACCTACGGTTTGTTCAACAATTGGGAAGGCTTCCTGCGTCTGACCATGCATGAACTGGATGAGGGCGCCGGCAATTTCGGCGGACGGACCAAGGTCCACGGCGATACGGATATGGGCTATGGGCTGGGTATCCGGGGCACCTTCTACAGGACGCCCAAGTGGTCGGTCGGCGGTGTGTTCCAGATCATGACCATCGACACGGACGGCAAGGCCCGCATGGGAGCCGTTGAAGGCGGGTTCAATGTCGATTTGTGGGAATACCTGCTGGCTGTCGGCCCGACGTATCACGTGACCGACTGGTTCGCCATCTACGGCGGTCCGTTCATGTACATCATGGACGGAGAAGTCCACGGGCAGACCATTCTGCCATACTCGGCCGAGATCAAGAGCCAGGCGCTCTTCGGCGGCTTCGTCGGCGCGGCGTTCACCTTCACTGAACACAGCAGTCTGTGTTTCGAGTATGCCCATACCGACAATGTCGACGGCTTGAGCCTGGCGTACAGTTACCGTCACTAACAGCCGGGGTCGTTTGAGAATCAACAAAAGGCCGGTCGTGGATCGGCCTTTTTTCGTGCGCCGATGCCACGCTGACAATCCGGGTCCGCGGGACCGACCGACGGGTCAGACGTGTGCTACCGAGTCCGTTCGACGATGTGACCGGCCAGGGCCCCGAGCGCGTCTCTCGCCGGCGACGGGCGGACACACCCCAGAATATCGAGCGACCGGTCGATGCAGCGGCGGGCCTTGTCCCTGGCGTAGTCCAGGCTGCCGGCGGCCGACAGAGCGGCCGACAGTTCCTCGCGCCGGTCGTCGGCCTCGACCAGGGCTTGTATGGCCGCCCTGCGAGCCTGGTCACAGTGGCCCAGCAGGTGAATCAACGCGAGGGTCGGTTTGTCGTTGTCGATGTCGGCGCCCAGTGTCTTTCCGGCGCGGCTCTCGTCGCCGGTGAGGTCCAGCAGATCGTCGGTGATTTGGAAGGCCACACCCATCGACAGCCCGAAGGCCGCCAACTGATCGCAAAGGGATGGGCAGCCATTCGCCAGGTGTGCCCCGACGCGGCAAGCGGCGGCAAACAGCGATGCGCTCTTGTCGGTGATGATTTCGATATACTGCGGTTCCGTCAGGTCCCAGTTATGCTTCTGGGTAATCTGCGTCAGTTCGCCTTCGCAGACCTGCGTTGTGGCCTCGGCGATGATCCGGGCCGGTTCGCGGTCGAGACCCGTGCACAGGCAAAACGCATGGCTCAGGAGGTAATCGCCCACCAGAACCGCCGGCTCATTGCCCCACATGCGGTTGACGGTCGGCATGCCCCGCCGGATTTGGCCGCCGTCGATGACGTCGTCGTGGAGCAGGGTGGCGGTGTGAATCATTTCGATGATCGCGCCGGCGCGGATGTGCTTGTCCGTCAGGGCGCCGGCGGCCAGGCCGCTCAACAGCAGCAGCGCCGGGCGCAGCATCTTGCCGCCCCGTTGCCCCACGTATTTCAGCAGTCGCTCGACCTCCTCGGTCCCGCCGCGGCTGGTCAGTTGCGATACCAGCAGGTCGCGCACCCGGCCCAGTTCCGCCGCAATCAGGCTCACGGCGACGTCCGACCCGCCGGCATGTTGGTGTGATGTCAGTGTCATAGCAGCGACGGACCGCCGAACGCCGGGGGCTCGACTACGCCTCCTTTCCATGGGCGTATGCGAAGAACTTCTCTCGCAGCAGACATGTGATCGGTCCGGGTCTGCCGTCGCCGATGGCGCGGCCGTCGATATCGACGATGCCAATGACCTCGGCGGCGGTCCCGGTCAGGAAGAACTCGTCGCAGACGTAGAGTTCAAACCGTGTCAGGTTCCTCTCGACGACGGTGATGCCCTGCCGCCGGGCCAGGTCAATGACGACGCGGCGCGTAATGCCGTCCAGGGCCCCGGCGGAGATCGGAGGGGTATAGATCACGCCGTTGCGGACGATGAAGACGTTGTCACCGGTAGCCTCGGCGACGTAGCCCTCATGGTTGTACATGATCGCCTCCATCACGCCGCTATCGAGGGCCTCGATCTTCGCCAGGATGTTGTTGAGGTAGTTGAGGCTCTTGATCTGCGGCGGCAGAGCCAGGGGGTGGTTGCGCGTCGTCGAGGCGCTGATGACCTTCATGCCATGGACGTACATCTCTTCGGGATAGAGCTGAATCCGGTCGGCGATGATAATCAGCCGGCTCTCTTTGCACCCGAACGGACCCAGGCCAAGCGTGCCGGTTCCCCGTGTGACCACCAGACGGATGTAGCCGTCGGTGATGCCATTGGCCCGGATCGTCTGTTCGACGGCGTCGGTCAATTGGGCGGCGTCCATCCGGATCGTCAGGCGAATGGCCCGGGCGGACTCGTAGAGCCGCTTGAGATGGGCCGCCAGCTCGAACACGCGTCCGTTGTACACCCGAATCCCTTCGAACACTCCGTCTCCATAGAGCAGACCATGATCGAACACCGACACCACCGCGTCGGCGGGGTCCACCAGTGTGTCGTCGAGCCAGATCTTTGACGCCATAGGAATCTCCAGAACAATCCATCATATCATCTTGCCATCGGCCAGGGTAATGACCCGCCCGGCCCGTGCGGCGATCCGGTCGTCGTGAGTGACCATAACAACTGTCTGACCGGCCCGATTCAATTTTTCGAGAATCTCCAAGATACCATTTCCCGTGGCTGAGTCAAGGTTTCCAGTGGGTTCGTCGGCCAGAACCACGGCCGGTTCGTTCATCAGGGCCCGGCAAATGGCCACCCGCTGACGCTCGCCGCCGCTGAGCTGATAGGGTTTATGCCGCAGCCGCTCGCCCAGCCCCATCGACACCAGCAGTTCCGTGGCCCGCCCGCGGGCCCAACAGCGCCGCCTCAGCCAGCCCAGCAGCCCCGTGGACGCCATCGTGGGCAGATAGACGTTCTCCATGACGTTCAACTCGTCGAGGAGGTGGTAAAACTGGAAGACGAAGCCCACCTGACGGTTGCGGAACCGGTTCAGTTCACCGGGGCCAAAGCCGCTCAGATCCCTACCCATGAACCGCACCACGCCCATGTCGGGGCGGTCCAGGGCCCCCAGGATGTGCATCAGCGTGCTCTTGCCGCTGCCGGAGGCCCCGATGATCGCTACGAATTCGCCGGGGCGAACCGCCAGATTGACGCCCTTGAGCACGGGAACGCGGGTGGCCCCCATGCGGTAGGTCTTGTGCAGGTTTTCGGCCTGAATTATGTAGTCGTCCTGGGTCATAGTCTGGCCACCGTCAAAGTATCCACCGGCCGCAGCCGCGCCGCCCGCCCGCTGGGAATCAGCGCCCCGGCCAGGCACGCCAGCACCGCCATTGCGGCAATCACCACGAGCATACGCGGCTCGGCCTGGTTGGGAATATCCCCTATCACGTAGAGCGAGCGGTCCCATATCTGGAAACCGAAATGCTCAAAGAGCCAGCCTTCGATCTGATTGGCCCGCCGCAGGAACAACAGGCCGCCGGCCATCCCGAGCAACGACCCGATCGCGCCGACACAGAAGGCGAAACCCATGAACAGCCGAACCACGTTCAGGCTCGATACGCCCACGCTCTTGAGAACGCCGATGTCCCTGGTCTTGTTGCTGATAATCATGTAGAAGACCACGAACACGATGAAGACGGCCGTGATCCCGACCAGGCCGAACAGGGCCGTCATCATCGTCTGCTCTTTCTCCATGGCGGCGATGAACGACCGCCGGTTCTCCTTCCAGCCCTGCACGCGAACCGTCTCAAGCAGGTGGGCCTGCGGCTGTTGGGCGTTCTCGGCCTTGTACCGGTCCCAGAGGGCGGCGATCTTCTCGCGGCCGACGGGCACCTTCACGCCGTCGGCGAGCTTTACGTGAATGGCCGTGATGCGTTTCGTGGGTCCATCCATTCCGCTCATGGCCTGCAACGGCTCGATGGGCAGGTAGATCATGGCGCTGTCGACCCGCGCCAGGCCGCTCTGCGAGGTATCGCTGTAGTGGAATGTCTTGGTCGTGGCCACGCTCGTGCCCGCCAGGGCCAGGGCGCCGCGGGCCGTCAGGGGAAAGCAGGTCACCGCCAGGGAGATTCTCGGGATGGATGGGCCGAAGTTGTAGCGTCCATACCGGTCTCGATCCAGGGCCAGGTCGATGCCCAGGATGCAGCCGGGGAGGTCCGGGGCGCCGGCCGGCTCGAACGCCCGCGGCCAGTCGCCCGCGTGATAGTGGAGCGTGGCGGCGAATCCGGTCACGCGGCAGTGTAGGGCCAGGTCGATGCCCATGACCTCGACGCCGATGTTGCGGTCGCTGTCGGCCGGGCTGATCAGGGCGTAGCTCTTGACCACCGGCGAGGTCGCCGCGACGAAATCCGCCTGCCCCAGCCGTTCGAGGAAGCCCTCGTAGTAGGCAAAACCCACCAGCGACTCGGTCCCGACGACGACATCGCCGACAAATTCGTGGTTCTTGGCGGTGAAATCACGCACCAGCCCCGTCAGAACCGTCATGACCACCACGACGATGAACACGCACAACATCACCGCCAGGACGGCGAACCAGGTGATCCGCCGCTTCAACAGGTAACGAGATGCCAGGAGCCAGCGATACATTGGGTTCTATTCGTACTGGAGTATTTCGACGGGGCGGGTCCGCGCCGCCACAATGGCGGGAATCAGGGCCCCGACGCCGGCGGCGATAATGGCGAAGACGACCACGCGGCCCGCCGACGGCCAGTCCACCTGGTTGGGGATGCGGCTGAACATGTAGACGCTGCTCTTCCAGAGCTTGAGCCCGAACAGCACGCGAATCCACTCCTCCAGCGTGTTGACATGGCGGGTTACGACATAACCCAGGACGGTGCCGACGGCCGCACCGATGATGCCGACGCACACCCCGAAGCCCAGAAACAGCGCCGCCACCGACCAGCTCGACGCCCCGCAGCTTTTCATGATGCCGATGTCCTTGCGCTTCATGCGGACGATCATGTAGAAGATGCACGAAATCAGCAGGATCACGGTGAAATCGACCACGCCGAAGATGAACAACAGAATACCCATCTGCTTGCGGAGTTCGTAGACGTACTGGCCCTGCATCTGGCGGCTGGTCTCGATGTCGGTTGCTTCGATTGTATAGGGTCCCCAGCCCAGCTCGTCCTCGGCGAATACCGACCATAGTCCGCGGATCATCGCCACGGCCGCCCGCGGATCAACGCCTTCGGCCAGGCGGATCTGCACCTGGTCGGCGACCGGCTCGGGTTCGTCGGGATAGATGACTTCCTGCACCCGCTCCCGCGGCAGGTAGATGAAGCGGCGGTCGAGGTCATAGACGCCGGTGAACATCACGTCGGCGATGGCAAAGGGCACGACCTTGCGTTTGAACTGGACGGAGCCGCCGGCGTCGCTCTCTCGCAGGACCGTGCCGGTTGTCAGGACCACGCGCTTGCCGATCATCTCCATCGCCGCGTCCGTGTCGTACTCGTCGGTTTCCTCGTCGGGCTCGGACAGGACAGCGATGCCGACGAAGCCGCCGCCCTGATTGGGATCGCCCGGCGGGTCGAAGGACACCGGTTCGTTCGAGGCTTTCTGCCGTAGGAGAGATTCCTTGTAACGGGTCACACGAACACGCTGGTGCGGCTCGATGCCCCAGACACTCACCGCCCGCACATGGCCGGTCCCCAGGTGCAACAGGCCCTGGGCCGAGACGATGACGGTCGCCTCCTCGGCGATGCCCGATTCCTTCAGGCGCTCGATGAACAGGTCGTACTTGCGGATGGGCCTGGGCCCTGAAATCACCACGTCCCCGATGAAGTCCGCGGCGCTGCCCTCGAAGGCCTCAATGAAGCCGATAAACAGGCTGGCCACCACGATCAACAACGCCACCGACAACGCCACCGTGGCCATGCTCAGCAGCACAATCCGCCTCTTGTGCAGGTACCTCAGCCACAGAAAGTATTTCAGCATGTCAAGCCCGCGTCATCATCGAACCGTATTCAGACCGCCTGATTCAATCACCCGCCTTCGGTTTCAACAGGGGAAACAGGACCACATCGCGTATCGTCGGAACCCCCGTGAGCACCATCACGAGCCGGTCGATCCCGATTCCCAGGCCGCCGGCCGGCGGCATTCCGTACTTCAGCGCCGTGACGAAGTCCTCGTCCATGGTCGCCATCGTCTCGTCCTGGCCGCGCAACTGAATCCGGAAGTTCTCCTCCTGGACAGCCGGGTCGTTCAACTCCGTATAGGCGTTGGCCAGTTCCATCCCGGCCACGAACAGCTCGAACCGCTCGGCGTACCGCGGGTCGGTCTTGCTCTTTTTCGTCAGCGGACACAGCGGCGCCGGGTAATCCGTCACGAACGTGGGACTGACCAGTGCATCCTCGACGGTCGCCTCAAAGACCTCGTTGACCACGACCACGTCGTCCATGTCCTTCTCATCGAGGCCCAGCTTCGCGGCTTTGGCTCGGACGGCGGGCAGGTCGTCGATGTCGCAGCCGGCGTATTCCCTGAGCAGGTCCGCATAGCGCGCCCGCCGCCACGGACGCGAGAAGTCGATCTCCCTCTCGTTGAAGGTCAGCTTCGGGCCGCCGCAAAACCGCTCGACCAGCGCCGAAATCAAGTCCTCGGTCAGGTCCATCATCACGCGGTAGTCGCCGTAGGCCTGGTACAGTTCCAGCATCGTGAATTCGGGGTTGTGCCGGCGGCTGAGGCCCTCGTTGCGGAAGTTGCGGTTGATCTCGAAGACCCGCTCCATGCCACCGACGAGCAGCCGTTTGAGGAACAGCTCCGGGGCGATCCGCAGGTACAGATCGAGGTCGAGGCTGTTGTGATGCGTGATAAAGGGCCTGGCGGCGGCGCCTCCGGCGATCGACTGCATCATCGGGGTCTCCACCTCGAGGAATCCCCGCTCGTGCAGGAACGCCCGGATGGCCGCGAGGATGGCGCTGCGGGTCTTGAATCGCTGCATCACCTCCGGGTTGGCCCACAGATCCACGTATCGCTGACGATACCGCTGATCGACGTCGGCCAGGCCGTGGAACTTCTCCGGCGGCGGACACAGGCACTTGCTCAGAACGGTCAGCCCCCCCTGCCCGACCCATATCGTGATTTCACCCGTCTTGGTGCGTCCGAGTTGGCCGTCGGCCCCGATGATGTCGCCGACCTCCAGCAGCTTCGCCTGTGGCCAGCCGTCGGGGCCGTCGCCGAGCAGGTTCCGGCTCAGGCCCACCTGAATGGTCCCCGTCCAGTCCCGCAA
>DSDB01000067.1 GCA_011057845.1 Phycisphaerales bacterium
CCGCGCCTATCCGCCGGACAATGCAGAACCTCCCCTGCCAACGAGGCGTATACTACCGGCACGGATTGACATTTTGTCGGGAAATGACAAATTCTGCTTTGACGTTTTCCGGCGAATGGACTACATAGTCGCCGGACGGTTCCACGGGCGTCGTGCCGACGCCGGGCGCATTCGCCTACAAGGACAGCCGGGCCATACATCGTAGACAAGCAAAGGCGATAACGAATGAGCAAAGCCAAAGACAGTCGGGCGGGTCTGTCCGCACGGGATATTGAGAAGTACCGGGCCCTGCTGCTTGCCAAGAGAAGCGAAATCCTCTCCAGCGTGTGGTCTATGGAGGAAGGGAGTATCCGCCGTTCCAGCACCGAACTGTCCACGCTGCCGATGCACATGGCGGACCTGGGTTCGGACAACTTTGAGGTCGAGAACACCATCGGCCTGGTGGAAAGCGAACGCCGGATCCTCGTCGAGATCGACGAGGCCCTGCAGCGGATCGAAAATGGAACCTTCGGGATATGCGAAGGGCTCGGCGAGCCCATCGGCAAGCGGCGACTGGAGGCCATTCCGTGGGCGCGGTATTGCGTGAAATGCGCCTCGCTGCATGAAGCCGGCCAGTTGTTCCACCACGAGGCCGAGGCCGCCGCCGAACCGGAAGAAGAACAGGACCAGGACCAGGAAGAAGAAGAGGGCGAAGGGGCCTGAGCCGCAAGTCGGATAGACTCCGGTATGCCCCGACACGCGGGCTTCCAACCCTGGGGGAACCGGCGGCCGGGCCGGTCAGAAGGTCAGATAGCCCGCCGCTTTGGCGAGCAGCGCCTTGGAGCCGGCTACGTCCTGGATGCCCGTCAGGCGAGATTCGGCCCGATGCTTGATAAGGCGCTCGACCGTAATCGGGCCCAGTCCGGGAACCCGAAGCAAATCCCGCTTCGAGGCTCGATTGGCATTGATGGGGAAGGCCTCTGGGTGTCGATCCGCCCAGATCTGTTTGGGATCGCGGTTCGGCGAGAGGTTGCCGTCCGGCTCGAAACCGATGTCGTCGCCGGTGAAGCCGTACTTGCGCATGAGGAAATCCACCTGATAGAGGCGATGCTCCCGCATGAACGGGTCAGCGGGACTGTCCGACGCCATCGCCGGCCTCTCGTCGCCAAGACCTTTCTGGTAGGCGCTGAAATAGACGCGATGCAGCTTCAGACGGTCGTACAGGGCCGACATGTATCGGACGATTTCGGTATCAGACTCCCGTGCGGCCCCGACGATAAACTGGGTGGTCTGCTTGACGCGATGGTATCGGCTGCCCCTGGCCGTCAGGCGGCTGATGAGCTTCATCGGCTCAGCGATATCCCGCAGGAAGTCCTTCTTCGCCGAAACGGCCCTGAGCCGATCGGCACCGGGGGTCTCGATGTTCAGCGATACCGCCGAGGCCAAGGAGACGGCCTCTTCGACGGCCGCCGCGGACGCCCCCGGTATGACCTTCAGGTGGATATAGCCGCGGAAGGCGTGCTTGCGCCGAAGCAGACGCGCCGTCGCCAGCAGCCGGTCCATCGCCGCGTCGGGCGAGCCCGGAACGCCGGAACTCAGGAACAACCCGAAGACCTTGCGCTGCTGGAAATAGTCCAGGAACACCCCGGCCGTCTCCTCCGGCGAAAGGCTGCACCGGGGGATATCCTGCTGCTCCCGCAACGGGCAGTACGCGCAGTCGTTGGAGCAGACGTTCGACAGCAGCGTCTTGAACAGCACGCTCGCCCCGCCGCTGGGCAGTGTAACGGGGTAAATCCACCGGCCGTCGGAGCCTCGCCGCCGGTGCTCATCCTTGCCCGTGCCGCAGGCGCACGCCAGGTCGTACTGACTGTCGGCGCTGAGGATCTCCAGCTTCCGCCGGGTGTCGGGCTTTCTGACGATGCCTACCATGCCATGCGATCCTTCGCGGCGGCCCCGCGAGCCATACCCCGCCGCACCCACATCCGGCCCGCACAAACCGCCAACTCTTATTGTACCGCCCCGCCGCCCTCTGACAAGCCCCGCCCCGCGCGCGCCATCCGCCATCCAGGCGCCGGACCACCCGGCCGCAACCCTGCCATGCCTCCGCACGCCGACAACGCCTCTGTCATGCCCACATCCTGGCTACGACCCTGTCATGCCCACACGCTTCGGCCACGCCCCTGTCATGCCTGCGCAGGCAGGCATCCAGTACGACTCGTGGCCACCGGCGACCTCCAGGCTCGCTCTGGACCGGCGCCTTCACAGAGGCAACAGGCCGCTGCAACCTCGCGGTATGCGGATTGGCTTTGGTTTTGGGGTTGGGGTTGGGGTTGTGGCCTTTCAGTCTTGCGTTTGCAGTTCCTCCGCCAATAGAAAGACCCCGGTTCACACCGGGGTCTTGGATCCTTACTGACTCATTGTACTCAGGCTTGGTGCGTCTCCGCCACAAACCCCGGCGGTCTCAGCATCCTCAGCGGTGAGCACCCCCGCCGGGAAGCCCCGCCGCCTTGCGTAGCCTGGTCGCCATGTCCGTCTTTTCCCACGTAAAGTTTTCGCCTTTGCGGCCGAAGTGTCCGCCGTGCGAGGTATCCTTGAAGATCGGCCGGGCCAGCTTCAGATGCCGGATCATCCCCGCCGGCGTCAGCGGGAAGAACTCCCGCACCAGGTCGCTGATGCGCGACTCGCTGATCCGCCCGGTCCCCTCGGTATTGACGTGCACCGAAATCGGATCCGCCACGCCGATCGCGTAGGAAAGCTGCAACTCGCACACATCCGCCAAGCCCGCCGCCACGATGTTCTTGGCCGCGTACCGGGCCATATAGCTGGCCGTGCGATCCACCTTCGTCGGGTCCTTGCCGCTGAAGGCACCGCCGCCGTGGCTGCCGCGCCCGCCGTAGGTATCGACGATGATCTTGCGCCCCGTCAGACCACAGTCGCCCTTGGGCCCGCCGATGACGAACCGCCCCGTCGGATTGATATGATAGATGATCTCATCATCCACCAGCCGCTTCGGCAGCACCGGAAGCACCACCTTCTCGATCACCTCCCGCTGCAGCTTCTTGTAGGGGATCGACGGATGGTGCTGTGTCGCCACGACCACCGTATGGATCCGCCTGGGCTTGCCGTTCTCGTACTCCACCGTCACCTGGCTCTTGCCGTCCGGCCGCAGCCACGGCAGCTTCTTCGTCTGGCGCAGCTTCTCCAGCCGCAGCGTGATCAGATGCGCCATGTGAATCGGCAGCGGCATCAACTCCGGCGTCTCGCGGCAGGCGAATCCGAACATCAGCCCCTGGTCGCCGGCCCCCTGCTCCTTGTGCAACCCCTGACCGGCCGTCACCCCCTGCGAAATGTCCGGGCTCTGCTTGCCGAGTGTCACCATCACCGCGCAGTTGTCCGCGTCGAACCCCAGCGCCGGGTCCGTATAACCGATCCGGCGGATCGCGTCACGCACCACCCCCGGAATATCCACCACCGCCCGACTGGTAATCTCGCCGGCCACCACCGCCAGGCCCGTCGTCACCAGCGTTTCGCACGCCACCCGGCTGGTCGGGTCCTGCTCCAGCATCGCATCCAGAATCGAATCGGAAATATGGTCCGCCACCTTGTCCGGATGCCCCATCGTGACTGATTCGCTCGTGAATAAATGCCGCGCCCCATCCTCCGGAGAATGTCTCTTGCTCAATGTTCCTGCCATGAATTGATTTCCTTTCTTATGGGATTGTCCTGCTACCCTGCCGCCGTATTCAACGCTTGGACTTGTCGTTCACCGTCCAATCGAACTTCGACCATTTCACCGTATACGTCCCGATCTCCAGGTAGGACGCCTCGGACTCGCTCACATAACGGCACAGAAAATTCAGCACCGCCGCCGTCGACGCCGGCTGGCTCTTGAACTTCTTGTCCGTCCCGTATCTGTGCGTGAACGCCTTGCCGTACCACGTCGCCTGCAACAGCGACGACAGCACCACTTCCCCCGCCGCCCGGTCAAGCCGCAGATTCTCCCGGTCCTCGAAAAATCGCCGCACCTGCGCATCCAGTTGCTTGTCCAGGTCCTCGCCCGTGTACGGGGCATTGCGCAGCGGCGGCCCCGACAGACATCCCTGGCACAACGCCAGCAGCACCTTGGGGTCCACCGAAGGAACCATGAAGTACCGCCGCTCAATCTCCTCCAGCGTGTACTGTTCGCGCATCACCATGAACTTGTAATCCGTCATGATCCCCGTGATGTGCCGGATACTGTCCGAGCCCCACACCGCCCTCAACCACGGCGACCCCGTAATGGGATAATTCTGTGCGATGATATGCAGCATTTGGAGGTTGTACGCATTGATCCAGAACGCCAACCGGTCGGCCTCCGGCCACGACGTGTACACCGCCGGATCCAGCGTGTCGAACTCCGCCAGGACGGCTTTGAGCTCCAGCCGTTTACGGGACAGCGCCGCGTAATCGACCAGCCCCCGCTCCGTCACGTATGTCTTGAGCACATCGGCGCACGTGTCATGGAACGCCACCTTCACGGCCGCCGGCGTGTTGGCGTCCGTCGTATTCGGCTCAACCACCGCGGCAATATTCGGCTCCGCCACGGCGTTCGGTTCGGCGATCCCGACGGCATTGGCCTCCGCAGGCATCGGCGGTATGATCTCCAGCGCCGTCGCAACGTCGTTGACATCCGGCGCCGCCGCCTCATTGGGTTCAGCCGCCCCATTCGCATCCGCCGCCGGCTCATTGGCCTCGGCCATCAGAGGCGCAATCAACACGTGGATATCCACCTCCGACTCGACCGGCTCCGGAGGCGCCACCGCCTCCGCATTCGGATCGGGCGGCGGCATGCCGGGATCCTGCACAACAACCGCCTCGCCCGGCTCGTCCATCTCCGCCGCGGACGGCTCAACCGCCTCGATCACCGGCGGCTCATCGGCTGGACGCTCCTTCTTCGGCGGGCAGCCCGCAATCAGCGACACCACCGTCATTGTAACAAAGATTGTGAAATACCACCTGACCATACCAAACCTTCCAATGTCTGCGCTCCAACGGCCCAAGCCGCCCAAACCTTTTATGATAGCACAAAAATACGCATCTGGCCGACAAATGCAACCCTTTGTCGGCAAAAACCCCCTTCAGCCTTTCAAGACCGCCAGCGGTGTCAGCCTCGCCACACGCCGCGCCCAGCCGCACTCCGTCACAATCCGCACCACCTCGTCAATATCCTTGTAGGCCCCCGGCGCCTCCTCCTTGACCTTCTGCCGGTTCGGCGTAATCAGCGTCACGTGCGAGATGCTCCGCTTGAATTCGTCATCCGTAATCGCCGGCGGGCTGATCACGCGGCCGCCCTTGATCTTGCCCAGCGCCGCCGTCCGGCTCAGCACCCGCCCGGCTCCGTGATTGACCGAGCACAGCGACTCCGCCGACGCCCCCGTGCCCACCATCAGGTAGCTGGCCGTACCCATCGAACCGGGCGTAATAATCGGCTGGCCCGTTGTCTCGAACGGCGTACCCGCCATCTGCTCCGGCCCGAACGCCCGCGTCGCCCCCTTGCGATGCACCCACAGCGGCCGGCCACCGTGCGTCTCCAGCTTGGCCATATTGTGCGTCACATCGTACACCAGCGGCAGCGACACCGGCCCGACCATCCGGTTGAAGCACCGCCGTACCAGCAGCGCCATGATATGCCGGTTCACAAATCCGAAGTTCGCCGCCGCCCACATCGCCCGTATGTACCGCTGCCCCTCCCGGCTCTCGGCCTGCAGATACGCCAGCATCTTCCGCCGCCCTTCCATCCCCGGCTCCCGCGCCGCCACATCCATGTAATGGTCCGCCACCTCGTACCCGAACCGCCGCGACCCCGAATGGATCATCACCACGATCTGATGCTCGAACAACCCGAACGACGACGCCGCGTCCGCATCGAACAACGCCTGCACCTCCTGAATCTCGATGAAATGGTTCCCCCCGCCCAGCGTCCCAAGCTGCCCGCGCCCCTTCGCCATCGCCGCCCCGGGCGCCGCCCCCGCATCCCCGCTCATCGACCCCTGCTCTTCGATTCGCACCAGGTCCCGCGCAAACTCCGGCTCGTCGAACGCCTCCCACGCCCGGTGCTTGACCCTCTCGGCCAGCCTCGGCACCGCCCCAACCCCCTCGGCGCACACCCATGCGGCCTGCTCGCACGTCAGAGGCAGGTTCTCCTGCCCCTCGCCCAGGGGCACATCGCGCGCAATCGACGACGCCACCGCCTCGACGTCAATCTCCCCCTTGCGAAAAGGCGTGTGCAGCAACCGCATCCCGCAGTTGATGTCATAGCCGACCGCCGCCGGCATGATCGCCCCATCCATCCCCAGCACCGCCCCGATCGGCACCCCGAAGCCCACGTGAATATCCGCCGTCGCCAGAACCCGCCTCACCGGCGGCAGCGACGCCGCATCCACCAACTGGCCGACCGCCTCGGCCTCCAGACCGATGCGATCCGACGCGAAGATCGTCGCATCCGTGACCATCGAATCCTGACGGTCGATCCGCAGCCGCCATTTGTCAACACGAACCGGCTTTATGCCAGTTGCCATCCGTTATGAGCCCTTATATTCGGACCTTCAAGACCCCGACGAAACGCCTCCGGGGCCACTATCGCATACTCAGCCGACCCTGTCAACGTTCGCCCCGCCGACCCGCCTGACCGACGTCCTCAAACAATCACCCACCGGCCGACCGAATTTCCTTGACAAAACCCGTTTTTTGAGTTAATCTGGGCAATATCGGCATCACTATGTCCGCGAAGGGCCTGACTGACCGCCAACCGTTAATAGGGCAACCGCAACGATGACACATATCAGACGGCTGTTTTTCATCCCGCTGGCGGCTACCCTGCTGGCTGTGTCCGCCTCCAGCGCCCAGGCTGTAGGCACCACGGCCATCGACAAAGTCCGGACCAAGACCTCACTGACCGCCGAGGACACCACCGTCATCGACAACTTCCTCGCCGATGCCGTCCGCGAGATCGTCAACGCCCCCGACTTCGCCTCCATCGCCAAGGTCCGTTCCGACGTCCTGACGATGAGCCGCTCCCAGCACATTCCCTACGTCCAGCAGTTCATCGAGGCCGCCCGGCGGCACAT
This sequence comes from Phycisphaerales bacterium, assembly GCA_011057845.1. GTDB lineage: Bacteria > Planctomycetota > Phycisphaerae > Sedimentisphaerales > Anaerobacaceae > UBA2266. The sequence goes on from DSDB01000067.1 coordinate 7,086, forward strand.
CACCGCGGGCATGAGCCAGGCCCTGACCTTCCCGGCCGACCGCGGCAACATCATACGGATGAACCTGCTCATCCTCGTCGCCACCCTCGAAGACATCCGCCTGCTCGACCTGCCCCTCAAGACCCTCGGCGACCGAAGCCCACTGGTGCGTTACTGGTCCGCGCGCTGCTTCGCCAATGACAGTGTCATCAAGATCCTCAGCGCCGGCACCGCCAACGCCCGACTGGCCCAATCCGCGGCCGAGGAGATGACCAAACACGTCAACCTGGCCGATGCCGCCACGCTGCGTCTGATGGCCGAATACGGTGGACGAGTCCCAGGCCCGGCCGCCCAGAATCTCCTGACCAAAGTCGCCGACGCCCGAATCGCTCAGTACGGGTCATGGAAGGTTGACGCCGAACTCATCGACGCCGCCATCCTCAAGTACCTGGCCGTCCGCCTAGCCGTCGCCACCACCCCGCAGGCCAAGTCCGAACTGGCCATGACCTTCGGCCAGCTCTACGCCCACGTCTTCCAGCGGTACCTCAAGGGCAAGGCCGTCATCGGCCAGGCCGCCGCCGACCGCCTCAGCGCCGTCCTCGTCGAAGTCGAGGACAAGGCCCTCAAGATCCTCCTCGGCCAGCCCCAGACCACCATCCGAAGGGCCATCGAGACCCAGTCCGACAGTGAACTGCTCCAGGAATACACCCGCCTGTTCGGTGCCGACGCCCAGGGCGGCGTCCTGACCCAGAAGTTCAACATCCAGTACACCCGCCAGGGCCAACCCGCCCGCCAGTCTCCCTACCCC
>DSDB01000597.1 GCA_011057845.1 Phycisphaerales bacterium
GCCGTCGGGATGAGTTCTACGACGAGGCCGAGCGGGCCATGCGCAGCGCCGCCTGCTCCGTGCTCATCGTCAAGGACGCCGACAGGGTCTGGGAAATGTACGAGTCGCTGGGTTAGCGACTCGTAGCTCATAATACGAAAGACGATAGACAAAATACGATAGACGAAAGACGAAAGACAATGTCACTGATTGATCTGGTTTCGGAAAAGGTCGTTAAAATACCCCTGCAGTCGAACGATAAACCCGACGTCCTGCGGGAATTGGTGCAGATACTCAAGGACGCCGGCGAAATAGACGATTACGACACGGTGCTCAAGGCCGTACAGGATCGCGAGGATAAGCTCAGCACCGGACTCCAGGCCGGCATTGCCGTGCCCCACGCCAAGACATCGGCCGTCTCCAGCCTCAAACTCGCCCTCGGCATCGCCCCACAGGGCATCGACTTCGACTCGATGGACGGCCTGCCCACCAAACTCTTCTTCCTGTTGATCGCCTCGCCGGATCGCTCCGGACCCCACGTCGAGGCCCTCGCCGAAATCGCCAAACTCGCCCGCTCCCAGGCCTTCTGCAACGCCCTGGTCAACGCACGCAGCGCCGGGGAGGTCGTCGAACTGATTCAGGGAGACTGAGCCCAATGATGGGCAATTTAGGCAATTTCGCCGGCCGGTTCGCCGTCTTATAGATAGGGCCGCTCGTGCGGCCGTTTTGTGCCTATCGAGACCCTCGGAGTAGTGGCCATGGCAAGAGCATTACGCACCTCTGCTGCACTCCTGCTCGTTCTATCGGGCATCGCGGCCGCCAACCCCTTTGAGCGGCCCGGCGACGCCCAGCCCCGCACCGAGATCGACAAGCTCGTCTTCGCCCAGCTCGACAAACTGGAGATTCAACCTGCCCGCCTCTGCTCCGACGCCGTTTTCCTCCGCCGTGCCTATCTTGACATCATCGGCGCCCTGCCGACCGCCCAGCAAGCCCGGACCTTCCTCCAGGACAAGAACCCGGACAAGAGGGCCCTGCTGATCGACGATCTGCTCGCCCGCCCGGAATTCGCCGACTACTGGGCCATGAAGTGGTGCGACCTGCTCCGCGTCAAGGCCGAGTTTCCCATCAATCTCTGGCCCAATGCCGTCCAGGCCTACCACCACTGGATCCGCGACGCCATCCGGCGGAACATGCCCTACGACCGGTTCGCCCGCGAATTGCTCACCGCCAACGGCAGCAACTTCCGCGTCCCACAGGTCAATTTCTACCGTGCTGTCCAGAGCAAGACCCCCCGCGGCCTCGCCCAGGCCGTCGCCCTGACCTTCATGGGGCAGCGCGCCGACAAATGGGACCAGGCCCGGCTTGCCGGCATGGCCGCGTTCTTCAGTCAGATCGACTTTCGCGCCACCGGCGAATGGAAGGAGGAGATCGTCGTTTTCGACCCCGGTAAGCCCATGGCCGCCGATCCCAACGGCCCGCCGGTCAAGCCCATCTTCCCCGACGGCGCAGCCGCCGATATCCCACAGGACGCCGACCCCCGCGAGGCCTTTGCCCGCTGGCTCATCACGCCGGACAATCCCTGGTTTACGCGCAATATCGCCAATCGACTGTGGTCGTGGCTGCTCGGCCGCGGCATCATCCACGAGCCCGACGACATCCGCCCCGACAACCCCCCGACGAACCCCGAACTGCTGGCCCTGCTGGAGAAGGAGCTGATCGCCGCCGACTACGACCTCAAGAGCCTCTACCGCTTCATCCTCAACTCGACCACTTACCAACTCTCCTGTGTCCCACGAAGCGACAAGCCCGAGGCCGCCGCCCATTTCGCTTATTACCCCATGCGGCAACTCGAGGCCGAGGTCCTCATCGACGCCCTCAATCAGATCACCGGCACCACTGAGAAATACTCCAGCGAGATCCCCGAACCCTACACCTTCATCCCCGAATCGCAGCGCGCCATCGACCTGGCCGACGGCAGCATCACCAGCTCCTTCCTGGAGATGTTCGGACGCCCGTCCCGCGACACCGGCCTCGAATCCGAGCGAACCGGCCGCCCCACCGCCTCCCAGCGGCTCCACATGCTCAATTCCTCGCACATCCAGCGCAAGATCGAACGCAGCCCGGCCCTCCAGACCCTGGCCAGGGCCAGAAGCAACACTCAACAGGCAATCAACGGCGTTTACCTGACGATTCTGTCCCGTTTCCCAACCGAAGATGAACTGGAGGCCGTAAACGAGTACACCCGGCTTCAAAAGAACAATAACCGCACTGTGGCCATCGACCTGGTCTGGTCGTTGATCAACAGCCCCGAATTCCTCTGCCGCCACTAGAAAGAGCATAAGGCACAAGAGCGCAAGCCACAAACCACTAACCACGAGCCACCGCCTAAACAGGTGCCACCATGAACATGAACCCAGTAATCCGAGGGATGAGAGAGGAGGGGCCGGAGACGCAGCAGCAGGCGCCGATCGCGCAGCCGTCGTCCGTCGTCCATCGTCCAGCGTCCATCGTCCATCGTCGCCTCACCCGCCGTCAGGCGCTGGTGCGCGGACTCTGTGGCACGGCGGGTCTGTTACTGGCCGATCGGTTGTGTCCACCGGCCAAGGCCGCGCCGGCGGCGAAGGCCAAGTCCGTCATCCAGATATGGATGTGGGGCGGCCCGGCGCACCTCGATACCTTCGACCCCAAGCCCGAGGCCGGCAACGACTACTGCGGCCCGCTCAACAAACCCATCCCCACAAATGTCGACGGCATCGTTATCGGCGAACTGCTGCCCCTGCTCGCCCAGCAGGCCGACAAGTACTCCATCATCCGCGGTATGACCCACGGCAACAACGGCCACGAAACCGCCTCCTACATGGTCCAGACCGGCCGCAAGTCCGGCGACGGCCAGGTCTATCCCGCCGTCGGCGCCGTCGTCGCCCTGTTCAAGGGCTACGAAGCAGGCTACACCGGCCTGATACCGCCCTATATCGTCCTGACCCGGCCGCAGGGCCGCTTCTCCGAAGCCGGATTCCTCGGCTCCCGCTACAAGCCCTTCGCCACCGGCGGCGATCCCGCCAGGACGCCGTTCGTCGTCGAGGGCGTCGTCGCCCAGGGTATCACCGAGCAACGCCAGAAAGACCGCCGGAACCTCATGCACCGGCTCAACACCCTCGGTCAGGCCGTGCCCGACGATCCGCAGGTTGCCGCACTGAACCAGGGCGAGAAACAGGCCTACGACCTGATACTGGGCGACGCGGGCAAGGTCTTCGACGTCTCAGAAGAAAAGGATGAACTCAAGGACCGCTACGGCCGCACCACCTTCGGCCAGTCCTGCCTGGTCGCCCGCCGGCTGGTCGAACGCGGCGTCCCCTATGTAACCATCAACTACAGCGGCTGGGATACCCACAAGGAACATTTCCAGGCCATGCGGCGAAAACTGCCCGAGATGGACAAGGGATTCGCAACCCTCCTGCAGGACCTCTCGCAGCGCGGCCTGCTCGACAGCACCATCGTCTGGTGGGGCGGCGAGTTCGGCCGAACGCCCAGGGTCCAGTGGGAGGCCCCCTGGAACGGCGGACGCAACCACTTCGGCAAGGTCTTCTCGACCGTCGTCGCCGGCGGAGGCTTCAAGGGCGGCCGCGTGGTCGGGGCATCCGACGCCACCGGCGAGCAGGTCAAGGATCGACCCGTCTATCCCGTTGACCTCATCGCCTCCATGTACGAACTGCTCGGCATCGACCCCGACGCCCCCCTGCCGCATCCGCAGGGCCTGAGCGTCCGAGCCACCGCCTCAGCCGACGAAATGCCCATGGGCGGACGCCTCAGGGAAATCATGTAACCATCGGAGGCCGCCATGTCACGACGTAGACCGCATCTCGTATTTTGTATTCTGTATCTCATGTTTCGTCGCGCGTATTGCGTCGGGGTGGCGGCCTTTGCCGAAGGCAAGGGCCGGGCCAAATCAGCCCTTCGCTCTGCGAAAGGCTGCCACCCAACTGATTCGTCGTTCGTGTTTCAGCCTGCGAGCCACAAGCCACTAGCCACTAGCCGCATTTCCTCTGTTGTGCTCTTATGCTCTTGTGCCCTTATGCTCTTGTGCCCTTGTCTTCGTCCCGCCGCCGCTGCCTTCCGTGCGGCCCGCGGTCCCCAGATCGGCTACGCCTATCCCGCCGGCGGCCGGCAGGCAAGCACCTTCGAGATGAGGCTCGCCGGACGCTACCTCGACGGCGTCAGCGGCCTGGTCCTCTCCGGCGGTGGGGCCGTCGCGGAAGTCGTCGAGCATATCAAGCCGCTCAGCGGCAGGGATATCCAGCTTCTGCGGGACCGGCTCAAGGAGTTACAGACGCAGACAGCCCCGCCCAAACAACCGCGGCAGGCCGCCGACAACGACACGAACGCCGCCGCCCCCATCGACCGGGATGCCGTGCAAAAGGAAATCGCCGAGATCCGCCGGAAGCTCGACAATCCCAAGAACCGAAATCGCGAAAACCCCCAACTCAGCGAAGACGTCGTCCTCCAAGTCACGCTCGCCCCGGACGCCGAACCCGGACGCCGCGAACTGCGTCTCAAGACCGCCGGCGGCCTGTCCAATCCGGTCGTGTTCTACGTCGACCGCCTGCCGGAATACGCCGAGAAGGAATCGCCCGATCCCGAGCCCATCGCCTCGTTGCCGGTCGTCGTCAACGGCCGGATCATGCCCGGCGACGTGGACCGATTCACCCTGACGCTCCAGGAGGGCCGGAAAGTCGTCATGGCCGTCGCCGCCCGCGATCTTATTCCCTATCTGGCCGACGCCGTGCCCGGCTGGTTCCAGGCCACCCTGGCGCTCTATGACGCCAACGGCGTCGAAGTCGCCTACGCCGACGACTTTCGTTTCGATCCCGACCCCGTCCTGTGCTTCGACGTTCCCGCCGACGGGCTATACACCCTGGAGATCAAGGACGCCGTCTACCGCGGCCGCGAGGACTTCGTCTATCGTATCACCATCGGCGAGCTGCCCTTCATCACCGACATCTTCCCTCTCGGCGGGCCCGCCGGAACTGAAACGACGGTCCAACTGGCCGGCTGGAACCTGCCCCGCAAGCAACTGACCGTCAGTGCGGATGAACCATGCATACTGCCCATTTCGTTGCCCAAAGCGGGACTCGTATCCAACCGCGCGGCCTTCGCCGTCGACACCCTGCCCGAGTACACGGAGACGAATGATGGGCGATGGACGAACGGGGCGCCCCTCGTCCCTCGTCCCTCGTCCATCGTCCCTCTTGCCTCCCTGCCGGTCATCATCAACGGTCGCATCGACCCGCCCGGGGACAGCGATGTCTTCTGCTTTGAAGGTCGGGCCGGCCAGGAGATCGTCGCTGAAGTCACGGCACGCCGGCTCAACTCCCCCCTCGATTCCCTGCTCAAGCTCTCCGACGCCGCCGGGCAGACCCTCGCCGTCAACAACGACTACGAAGACAAGGCCGCCGGCCTGGCCACCCACCATGCCGACTCGTATCTGAGCCTGGCGCTGCCCGCCGACGGAACCTACCACCTTCACATCGGCGATGCCCAGCACCAGGGCGGCCCGGCCTATGCCTATCGCCTGCGCATCAGCGAGCCTCGGCCCGATTTTGAACTGCGCATCGTGCCCGCCAGCGTCAATGTTCGCGCCGGCGCTTCGGCGACGCTCGGCATACACGCCCTGCGCAAAGACGGCTTCGCCGGTGACATCCGGCTGTCCCTCACTGATGCGCCCCAGGGCTTCGTCCTGAGCCCCACCCGCATCCCCGGCAACCAGGAGATGGTCAAGCTCACGCTGCGGGCCCCTGCCGGGCGGCCCGTGGAGTCCTTGACGCTGCGAGTCGAAGGCCGCGCCGATATTCAGGGCCGCACGATAACAAGGACCGCCGTCCCCGCCGAGGACATGATGCAGGCCTTCTTCTACCGCCACCTCGTCCCCGCGCAAGAACTACAGGTCGCCGTCCTCCCCCGCCCGGCCGCCGCCAACCCGGCAAGACGTCCCAACGCCCCCGCCAATCCGCGGACAACACCGGCGACCCCGCCCAAGAGCGCCCAACCCCAACAGCCGTCGGCGGGGCCGAACCGCGAATAACGACGGACGACGGACGATGGACGAAATACGAACGACGCAATACAATGGACGATGGACGAGTGATGGGCGCCTGCCGTTGCGCCCCTCGTCTCTCGTCTTTCGTCCCTCGGATTACAAGGAGGTCCGTGAATGTCGCGAAAGCTGCTGCTGCGAAGTGCCGTCGTCGCCTCGTTGGGCGGTCTGTTGTTCGGGTTTGACACCGCCGTCATCTCCGGGGCCGAGCAGACCCTCGAAAACCTCTACCAAGGCACCTACGAAACCCTTGCCTCGTATTTCCAGGGGCTCGGCTTTCTCGGCCGCACCGGCTTCTGGCACGGCTGCACCACCTCCAGCGCCCTGATCGGCACCATCCTCGGCGCATGGCTGGCAAGCCGGCCGTCCGACTCCCTCGGCCGCCGCAAAACCCTCTCGGTCCTCGCCGTCCTGTACTTCGTCTCGGCCGTCGGCAGTGGCATCGCCTGGGGATGGGCCTCCTTCGCCATCTCGCGCCTGATTGGAGGTCTGGCCGTCGGCGGCTCATCCGTCGTCGGGCCCATCTATATCGCCGAAATCTCCCCGGCCCGCAGCCGCGGCCGTCTCGTCGCCCTCATGCAGTTCAACATCGTCTTCGGCATCCTCCTGGCCTTCCTGTCCAACTACGTCATCGGCCGAATGGATCTCGGCCCCGTCGAATGGCGGTGGATGTTCGGCGTCGAGGCCCTGCCCGCCGCCGCCTTCTTCTTCCTGCTGTTCGGCAATGTCCTCAGCCCCCGCTGGCTCGTCATGAAAGGCCGCCGCGATGAGGCCCGCCAAATCCTCGAAGCCCTCGGCGAACAGAACGTCGATCAAGAACTGGATCAGATCCGCCAATCCATCGACCTGGCCCACCATAGCCTCCGCGAGCCGTTCTTCCGCCGCAAGTACCTCACGCCCATCCTGCTGGCCTTCCTCATCGCCATGTTCAACCAGCTCTCCGGCATCAACGCCCTGCTCTACTACTCCAAGCGCATCTTCGAGATGGCCGGCGCCGAGTCCAGCGACGCCCTCCTGCGAAGCGTCATCGTCGGGGCCACCAACCTCGTCGTCACCATACTGGCGATGGCGATCATCGACCACTTCGGCCGCAGAAAGCTCATGCTCGTCGGCTCCGTCGGCTACATCGTCAGCCTCGCCACCGTCGCCTGGGCCTTCCATACCGGGGCCGGCGGCGGCCTCGTCCTGGCGGGCTTCCTCGTGTTCATCGCCTCTCACGCCTTCGGCCAGGGCGCCGTCATCTGGGTCTTCATCAGTGAGATATTCCCCAACCGCGTCCGCGCCAAGGGCCAGGCCCTCGGCTGCTTCACCCACTGGTTCATGTGCGCCGCCATCTCCTGGACCTTCCCCATGCTCGTCGGCAGGGCCGACGCCCCAGGCGCCGCCCAGGCCGGCTCGCGCGTCTTCGCCTTCTACGCCGCCATGATGGTCCTCCAACTGATCTTCGTCATCCTCATGATGCCCGAAACCAAGGGCGTCCCACTCGAAACCATACAGAAACGAATGGGTATCGACTGACCACCCAACGGCAGGCATCCGCCCTACGGCCGGGCCGTGCGGCCAACACCCGCCGCCCCCGCTCCGCGCCGCCCCCTACCGCGCCTCCAACGCCTCATTCTCCTGCTTCAACTCATAAACGCACCGCTGAAACCGCGAAGTCTCGCCTCCCATATCTCATGCGCCACACGACATAACTAAAAGACTCTTCCCGTCGTCAATTAAAACAGGTCGCTGTCCCTAATATCC
>DSDB01000598.1 GCA_011057845.1 Phycisphaerales bacterium
GGCTCGTGGGCATCCTGACCCGCCGGGACCTTAAGTTCCTCAAGGATTTCAATGTTCCCGTCAGCACCGTGATGACCCGGACCAACCTCGTTACCGGCCCGGCCAACACGACCCTGGAGCAGGCCAAGGAGATTCTCCAGCGGCACAAGGTGGAGAAGCTCCTGCTGGTCAACAAGAAGGGCGAGCTGGCGGGTCTGATTACAATGCGCGACATCGACCGGGTTCAGCAATACCCGCTGAGCGCCCGCGACCGCCGCGGCCGGCTTCGTGTCGGCGCCGCCGTCAGCGTCCATGAGTACGAACGGGTGGAGGCCCTGATCGCCGCCGACGTGGACATCATCGTGGTGGACACCGCCCACGGCCATTCGCAGAATGTCCTCGATACGGTTCGGAGAATCAAGAAGAAGCACCCGATCGACGTCATCGCGGGCAACATCGCCACGGCGAAGGCCGCCGAGGACCTGATCGACGCCGGCGCCGACGCGGTCAAGGTGGGCATCGGCCCCGGCGCCATCTGCACGACGCGGGTCATCTCCGGGGTGGGCGTACCGCAGGTCACGGCCATCATGGACTGCGCCGCGGTGGGCAGGAAGCACAAGGTCCCGGTGATCGCCGACGGCGGCATCCGCCAGAGCGGCGACATCACCAAGGCCATCGCCGCCGGCGCATCGAGCGTGATGATCGGCTCGCTGTTCGCCGGGCTCAAGGAGAGCCCGGGGCAACTGGTCATCTACAAGGGCCGCCAGTTCAAGGAGTACCGCGGCATGGGCTCGCTCGGCGCGATGGTCAAAGGCTCGGCCGAACGCTACGGTCAGAGAAGTTCCGAGGAAAAGTCCAAACTCGTCCCGGAAGGCGTTGAAGGCCGTGTCCCCTATCGCGGGATGCTCAGCGACTTCGTCTACCAACTTGTCGGCGGGCTGCGTGCGGGCATGGGCTACTGCGGCACGCGGACCATTGCCGAGTTGATGACCCAGGGCCGCTTCGTCCGCGTTACGTCCGCCTCGACCAGTGAATCGTATCCGCATGACATTCAGATTACCAAGGAGGCCCCGAACTACTCGGCGGCGGTGGCGTTTGAGGACTGATTCACCGCAGAGATCGCGGAGATCGCGGAGAAACTGCAAAGTGGACCTCAGCGACCTCACGGGCAGATAGGACATACATGGTGAATGCCGGCGAACTGAACGACATTACCAGCCAGATCATTGGGGCTGCGATAGATGTTCATCGGGCGCTTGGACCCGGGCTGCTGGAGTCGGCCTATGAAGCGTGCCTGGCGTTTGATCTTACGGCGCGCGGGCTCAGAGTTGAACGACAAAGAGCTTTGCCGGTGGTATATCGTGACGTGAAGTTGGACTGTGGATACCGTCTCGATCTGGTGGTGGAGAGCGCTGTTGCGGTTGAACTGAAGGCGGTGGACCACGTGCTGCCAATCCATAAAGCGCAGTTGCTTTCATATCTGAGATTGAGCGGATTGAAGGCAGGGCTACTGATAAACTTCAATGTGAAGATGTTGAAAGACGGAACCATCCGTCTCGTAAACGACTTTCCTGATTCTCTGCGGTCTCGGCGTTCTCTGCGGTGAAATATGGATCACGAAACGATAGCGATTCTTGATTTCGGTAGCCAGTACGGCCAGCTCATCGCGCGGCGGGTCCGCGAGCACAATGTGTTCAGCCGGATTTACCGGGCGGATGTGCCCGCGGTTGAACTGGCGGCCGTGCCGCTTAAAGGCATCATCCTCTCGGGCGGCCCGGCGAGCGTCTACGCCCCCGGGGCCCCGCGGTGCGATGAAGGACTGTTCGACCTGGGCGTGCCAGTGCTCGGCATCTGCTACGGCATGCAGATCGGCTGCCAGGTGCTTGGGGCTGTCGTGACGGGCGCCGAGCAGCGGGAGTACGGCCGGGCCAATCTGACCATCACCGACAAGACCGATCTGTTCGCCGCACTCGGCGACAGGGCGCTTGTCTGGGCCAGCCACGGCGACCAGGTCAGCCGCCTGCCGGCCGGATTCGAGGTCCTGGCCACAACACCCACGTGCCCCTACGCCGCGGTGCGCCACCGGCGCAAGAAGTTCTACGGCGTGCAGTTTCACCCGGAGGTGACGCATACGCCCAGCGGCCCGACGATGCTCAAGAACTTCCTGTACGACATCTGCGGCTGCACCGGCGACTGGAAGATGAGCGATTTTGTCACGGAGACCATCGAGGCCGTCCGCCGACAGGTGGGCGAGTCGCGGGTCATCTGCGGGCTCAGCGGCGGCGTGGACTCGTCCGTCGTCGCCTCGCTGGTCCACGCCGCCGTCGGGGACCAACTTGCGTGCATCTTCGTTGACAACGGTCTGTTGCGAAAGAACGAGCGGCAGAGCGTCGAGGCCACGTTCCGGGACCACTTTCACATCGACCTGCGCGTGGTCGACTGGTCGAGGCCGTTTCTCGACGGCCTGGCGGGCGTGACCGACCCGCAGCAGAAGCGCAAGATCATCGGGGCCCAGTTTATCGAGGCCTTCAAGTCCGCCGCCGCCACGATTAAGGACGCGAAGTTCCTGGCGCAGGGGACTCTCTATCCGGATGTTATCGAGTCGGGCTCCAGGGACGGAAACCCCGCCGCCAACATCAAGCTGCACCATAACGTGGGCGGCCTGCCCGAGGAACTGGGCTTTGAACTGATTGAGCCGCTGCGCGACCTGTTCAAGGATGAAGTCCGTGTCGTCGGCGAGTACCTGGGTCTGCCGGAGGACATTGTCTGGCGACACCCGTTCCCCGGTCCCGGCCTGGGCGTGCGTATCATCGGCGAGGTCACGCCGAAGCGTCTTGAAGTCCTGCGGGCGGCCGACGAGATCCTGATCGAGGAAATCCGCTCGGCGGGGTTGTATCGCAAGCTCTCGCAGGCGCTGGCGGTTCTCGTGCCTGTTTCGACCGTAGGCGTAATGGGCGACGAGCGCAGCTACGAGAACGTCGTTGCCATCCGTTCGGTGGATACGACGGACTTCATGACGGCCGACTTCTCGCATATCCCCTACGAGGTCCTCGGCGTCATCAGCAGCCGGATTATCAACGAGGTCCGAGGCGTCAACCGGGTGGTGTACGACATATCGAGCAAGCCGCCGGCCACCATCGAGTGGGAATGACACCCGCCGCCGGGCGGCTGCTCAGCGATTCGGCATGTGCTTATCAGGAAAGGATGGACTCTTGGATACTTCCAGCACGATTGCGTACTTCACCATGGAGATTGGGCTCGATACGGCCATGCCCACGTACAGCGGGGGCCTGGGCGTCCTGGCCGGAGACACCGTGCAGTCGGCCGCCGACATGGGCATTCCCATGGTCGTCGTGAGCCTCTTGCATCGTAAAGGGTACTTCTACCAGCGGCTCGACGGCAACGGCCGACAGACCGAAGAGCCCGTCGAGTGGCCCGTGGAGGACTTCGTTCAACGTCTGGAGCCGACGGTGGAGGTGGTCCTGGCGGGCCGACCGGTGCGAATCCGGGCCTGGGTCTATGAGGTCAAGGGCTACAAAGGGGCCGTCGTGCCCGTGCTGCTGCTGGATACGGATGTTGAGGGCAACGACGAGCAGGCCCGCGCGCTGACGGATCGTCTATACGGAGGCGACCTGCGATACCGGCTCTGCCAGGAGGCCGTCCTGGGCATGGGCGGAACCCGGATGCTGCGGGCTCTGGGTTTCAATAACCTCAGACGTTTTCACATGAACGAGGGCCACGCGGCCCTGCTGACGCTGGAGTTGCTCGACGCGGCGATGAAGGATGAACGGGTGTCGGTGGATGAGGCCATTGAGAGCGTTCGCAAGCAGTGCATCTTCACCACGCACACCCCCGTGCCGGCCGGCCACGATCAGTTCGACATGGACCTGGTCCGCGACACGCTGGGTGGGCACAAGGCCTTCGAGATGCCCAACGTCTTCTGCTGCGACAACCGGTTGAATATGACCTACCTGGCTCTGAACCTGAGCCATTATGTCAACGGCGTGGCCAAGAAGCACGGCGAGGTCTCCCGTCAGTTGTTCGCCAACTACCGCATCGATTCCATCACCAACGGCGTCCACGCCGAACGATGGACCTGCCCGCCGTTTCGGGCCCTGTACGATCACTACATCCCCGGCTGGTGCGAGGACAATTTCAGCCTGCGGTACGCGTTGAGCATCCCCGTGGAGAAGATCCGGGCCGCTCACCTCGAGGCCAAGCGGGAACTGATGAACCATGTCAACCACCTGGACAACTCCGGCATGGACCTGGAGACCTTCACCATCGGCTACGCACGCCGGGCCACGGCGTATAAACGCCCGGACCTGATCTTCTCGGATCTGGAGCGTCTGCGGGCGATTGCCGGGGCCGCCCCCATTCAGATGGTCTTTGCGGGCAAGGCCCATCCCAAGGACGAACAGGGCAAGCAGTTGATCCGGACGATTCACGCGGCGCGGGCGAGCCTGCGGCCGCACATCAGGTTGAGCTACGTGCCCAACTATGACATGGAAATCGGCCAATGGCTGACCTCCGGCGTCGATCTCTGGCTCAACACGCCACAGCCTCCGATGGAGGCCTCCGGCACCAGCGGCATGAAGGCGGCCCTCAACGGCGTGCCGTCGCTGAGCATCCTCGACGGCTGGTGGATCGAAGGCTGCATCGAAGGGATCACCGGCTGGGCGATAGGAACGCCCCTCACCAACAACTCCGATGAAGACTCCAGGGCCCGCGACGCGGCGTCGCTCTACGACAAACTGGAGCACACAATCCTGCCGTTGTACTATGGCGACCCGAAGGCGTTCACAACGGTCATGGCCCACGCCATCGCCCTCAATGGCTCGTTCTTCAATACCCAGCGGATGGTCCAGCAGTACGCCGTAAGAGGTTACCTGCTCTAAACGGGTCTGTTCCGCCGTCGCGATATGTCTGAGGTGTTTATGAATAAGCGCTGGCGGATCTCAATACCCGCTCTTGGAGTGATTCTCATTCGATCTGGATACCCTATCTGGGAACGAGCTCCCGAGAAGACTTGAATTCAGACCCCTATCGGTGGTAGGCTTATCCGTGGCGTCCGGCGGTCTGGACCTTGGGTCCGTCTCCCGGTGCAGGTGTTGCAGGCCGTCACGGCAGCCCCACAAACGTTGATACTGAAAAGACAGGGAACAGCCCTATGAGCCACGACAATAGTATGACACTCACGCGGCGTCGATTTCTCCGACGGGGGGCAATGGCGGCCGGCGCAGCGGCAATGCCCTGGTTCATCCCGGCCTCTGCACTGGGCCTCGGCGCAGGCGTAGCGCCCAGCGAACGTATTGTGATGGGAGGCATCGGAATCGGCGGCCGCGGCTCCTACGATCTGAGCTACATGCTGACCCAGCCCGATGTGCAGTGCGTGGCCGTCTGCGATGCCCTCCAGGGCCGTCGGCTGGCGGGCAAGAAGATGGTTGATGAGAAGTACGGCAACACGGACTGCGCCATGTATGGCGATCTGCGGCAGTTCCTGGCCGAACGGACCGACATCGATGCCGTGCTGATTGCCACCGGCGACCGCTGGCACGCGCTGGCTTCGGTCCTGGCGATGCGGGCCGGCAAGGATGTCTACTGTGAGAAACCGGCCTGCCTGACAATGGCCCAGGGGCAGGCGGTCGTGGAGACGGCCCTCCGCTACGGCCGGGTTTACCAGACCGGCGCCCAGCGGCTCAGCGAGCCGCATCACGTATTTGCCATCGAAATGGCCCGAACCGGCCGCCTGGGCCCCATTCACACCGCCTACGCCGACATCCGCTGGCGCGATGGCTTGCGCCACGACTGGCTGCCCGCCGAACCCGAACCGCCCAAGGACGAACTGGACTGGGACCTCTGGCTCGGCCCATGCCCCTGGCGGCCGTACAACAGCGGCTACGCCGCCGGCGGAGGCTGGTACCGCTTCTACGACTTCGCCACGGACGTCGCCATGTGGGGCGCCCACACGGTGGCCCAGGTGCTCGCCGGACTGGACATGACAAACGTGTCCTTCATCGAATTCGAATACGAAGGGCCGGACGCCACGATGGTGACACGCCTGTCCAACGGGGTGAAACTCGTTCTGTTCCGAGTCGCCGGCTCGGTTTGGGAGCCGTGCCAGTACTGGCATGGGGCCTGCGGTGAGCGGTTCGATGGCCCGGAAGGCTGGGCCGCGGCCGCCGACGACTACTCAGCCCCCGACGTCTCATCCCCGTCCCTGTTGCGCGAGTACAAGAAGGTGCTGGCGGACTACACCGCCCGCACGCAGCGGTCCCTCGACCACGTGCGGGATTTCTTCGACTGCGTCCGCTCCCGCCGCACGCCGGTGGCCGGTCCCGAGGTCATGTATCGGTCCATGAATATCTGTCTGGCGGCCGACATCTGCGAACTACTCAAGCGAAGCCTCACGTTCGACC
Organism: Phycisphaerales bacterium; assembly: GCA_011057845.1. Classification (GTDB taxonomy): domain Bacteria; phylum Planctomycetota; class Phycisphaerae; order Sedimentisphaerales; family Anaerobacaceae; genus UBA2266. Next base: position 6,399 of record DSDB01000598.1, read on the forward strand.
TGCTCAAGGCCGAGTTCGTGGGCGATTCACAGGCCAATCGCCTGCGGTCCCGCGCGATGCGCCCCCCGTACACGTTCTGATGGCGACGGTAGATGTATGAAACTCTATGCCTCTTCCAGGGGCATACCAGACGGCCTGACCCTTGTCGGCCCGCATACTCCGCGGCTCACGCCGGCGTATGCGGCAGGGCCTCCAGCGGGCAACCCGCACAGCGCGCCGTTGGCCGACAGTACTCCTTGCCCACCCGCACGATCAGGGCATGGAACTCGTTGAACAACCGCACGTCCTCCGGCAGACCCCACTGGAACAACTCCCGCAATTGCTCGTAATCGGCGTCGGCGTCAATCAGTTGATGGCGAACGGCCACCCGCGCCGTGTAGGCATCGACAACGAAGATGGGTTTGTCGTAGGCGTACAGCAGGATGGAATCGGCCGTCTCGCGTCCGACGCCCTTGACCGCCAGCAACCGGCGGCGCAGCGTCTGCAAATCCTCGGCGGCCGGGGCATCGACATCGCCGCCGTAGGTCTCGAACAACCAGTTCATGAAGCTCTTCAAGCGGGCGGCCTTGACGTTGAAGTACCCGGCCGGGCGAATCAGCCCCGCCAGCGTCTCGCCGGGCATCTCGTGGATGGCCGCCGGGTCGAGGGCGCCGGCCGCCTTGAGATTCGCAATGGCCCGTTCGACGTTGCCCCAGTTCGTGTTCTGCGTCAGGATGGCCCCGACGATGATCTCGAAGCGCCCGTCGCCCGGCCACCAGTGCTGCGGCCCGAACCGCTCGTACAACAACTCATAGATTTCCATCAACGACTGTCCGGCCATATCCTGTCCGCCCATACGGAGAAACCAATGTCCGCACCGGCCGTAGCCCCGCCGATGACGCCACCGGGCTATTGTAACGAGGGCGGCGATGCGGTAAACTCTCAATCATCCCGGCGAGATGGGCCGGGCCGTTTTTCAAGGATGACAGGCCTGCGATTCGCCGGACGCTGCACATGGCGGGCAAGAAGACAAAGACACGGGATAGATCCAGGCTCCGCGACGATGCGTCGCAGTGGTTCAACTTCCAGACCGATTCGTATCTGGAGCGGACCGCCCGGCCGATCTGCTCGCTGGTTTTCCTCGTGCCGTTCATCGTCGTCTACGAGCTGGGCACCATCTTCTGCAATACGGATATCCTCAGCCAGACGCAGGAGCGGGTCGTCGCGTTCGTCTGGCTACAGGAGTTCCTCAACTGCCTGGGCATCGCCCCGCGATTTGCCCTGGCGGCCCCGCCGCTGGTGGTGGTCGTGATTCTCATCGCCTGGCACATGACTTCCCGCAAGCCCTGGCATATCCACCTGGGCGACCTGCCGCCGATGTTTCTGGAGTCCGTGCTGCTGGCGATCCCCCTGATTGTGTTCAGCCTGTTCCTCAA
>DSDB01000106.1 GCA_011057845.1 Phycisphaerales bacterium
GTCGTGTGGGAGTTGAACAAGCAACTGGACCCCAATAGCACGAACGACGCGGTGGAGGAATTGCTGGCCCGGGTGCGGCCCTACGTATGGGGGGCCAAGCTCCTGGGGGCCGGCGGCGGCGGTTTCCTGCTGATGATCGCCAGAAGCCGCGGCGACGCCGATACCATCCGCAACGTCCTGGAAAGCCGACCGGTCAACGACCGCGCCCGATTCTTCGACTACGACATCAGCGGCGAAGGCCTGACGGTGACCGTCAGTTGAATCTCCCATGTACTGCGCAGGGTTGGCATACCGCATTCCAAGAGCCGCCCACCACGAGTTCGCACGGGGTTTCCTGCATGCCCCGGCTTGGAATCAGGCCGGTTCGCGGGGATTCGAACGGTCAACCTCGCCGCCGAATCGCCATAAACGCTATTATCGATACAGGCCGCATTGGCGCAGCCCTGAGCAAGTATCCGCAGAGAATATATCTCCAAAACGCTTTCTAAGGCTGGGACGTCGAATTTATGGGACGATGGCGTGGTGCGAAGAGTATAATAATCACCGATGGGGCATGAAGTGCCCTGAAGAATTCACCGATATACCTGCGGCTGAGTGTTTACTCGCGAAGCAGTCATTGGGCTGCATTTGTTGTAAGCGTTTTATTTCAAGGTGATCTAGAGATTCCGACCGCGTGGTCCGCTCCAAGTGGTTCGATGCTGACTTGAAAGACAAGATGCGCAAGGTAAACCAAGATGATTGCGAACGACATATACTATGACGACGCCTATCGCATGGACGAGGTGGGTGTGGATGCGACGGAGATCGATGAAGGGGACGTTCTGCAGATCCGAGGCAGGCAGGTGTTCAAGTTCTTCATTGTGGGCCTGCTGTTCTGCTTTCTGTCCGGGCTTTCGGATACGGCCGGGCCGTTCTTTGTCGCCGCCCGATTATTCCTGCTGGCTCTGCTGGGCCTGACGGTCTTCATGCCAAGCCGTATCGGGGTGCCCTTCTACTTCTTGCTGCTTCTGGTTTCCCCGGATATTATTCAGTCGTCCACCGAAGAGGTCATCTACGGCGAACAGAACATCGCAAGTCTCTGGCGAGCGTCTATCGGCCCCCTGCGCCCCAGTTGGATCATCTTTCTGGTCTCGGCGCTGCTGCTGGCAAGGAACCTGTACGGGTCGTGGGACCGACGTATCAAGCTGGCCATCGTGTGGTTTGCCAGCGTGCCGATCATCACGGGTCTGATTTATGGAGGTTTCGGAACGATCGCACGGACGGTCGAGGTGCCGACCGATATGCGTCTGGGTATGCTCCTGATGACGAGCATACTTCTGTTCACATCGTTTCTCAGGAGGAATCCCAGCGCCTTGCCGATGATGCTCGCCCTTTTCCTGGGTGGCCTGCTGGCCGTACACCTGGGCAACATGATCTACTGGCTCTCCGGGCGAGGACCCATGATCGCGGGTATTTCGCGAGCCAGCGTGGACTCGGCGAAGAGCACCATCGTCTTTGTCCTGCTCTTTGGGATTCATCTGATCGCTATACGTCGGAGGCTGCTGCTGGGCACGATTCTGGCGCTTGGATCGGTTCTGCTGATCATTGTCTTCGCCACGCGTCTTATCTGGTTGACGAGCATCATCTGCGTTGTGATCCTGTTGCATCTGCTGGGCGTCAAGAGAATTCTACTGCTGAGTCCCGTGGCGGCCTTGCTGATCTTTGGCGGCGGAGCTCTGATCAAATCACTACAGAGCGAATCTATTCGCATCGCCGCGCTGCGTGCGGAGACTCTCAAACCCACGGGGGGCAATTACATCGCCAATATCGACCCGCTTCGATACGGGGAAATACTGAACTCCACGGCAACCAGCTTCAGGCGCGTGTCGATATTGTGGGGTAACGGTTACGGCAGTTACTATACGGACGATGTTATGCCTTTCCCCCAGGACCTCACCACGGCATTCCCGGAGTACTCCGCATCGCTGGGGCAGTTCTTCTACTGTCACAACTACGTCTCCCAGTTGTTCTTCAAGCACGGCCTCATCGGGCTTGTGCTCATCAGTCTGCTTTGGATCAGTCCTGCCTGGATGTGCTGGAAGTATGTTTTTGATCGTCGGGACCGAAGCACGTTCAACGGGTTCCTGGCGTGCCTGATCGCTCTGATACCCACCGTCATGTTATGTATGTACTGGACTGGAAAAGGTCTTATAATCAACGGATTTATCATTGCAGTGCTACTGTTCATTGCCGAGCAGTATGCCGGTGGGAAGGAGCCGGTGGGTGAGGAATGAGTCCGAAGAGCGGCACGGATGCGTCGGTCGGGGGGTTGTCCTATCTTCACGGCGTGCTGACGGGCACCACGTCCGCGATGGTGAGCCGGGGCCTGGCTATTGCGTCGGGCATCATTCTGGCCAAGACGTTGGCTCCCGATGCACTGGGGAACTTCTTCTCCGACCAGGCGCTGGTGCTGGCGGGCGGCGGCCTGGTCAATCTGGGCATCGGGCAGGGTTACAGGCAACTCGTTTCGCGACAGCCGCAGTTGCGGCAGTCTCACCTGCTGCCGACGATCGCCATTCGCACGCTGGCGACATTCCTGTACTTCTGCGGGCTGAGCGTGTACCTGGTATGCACCGGGCTGTGGAAGGCCCATACCGTGGTGGTGGTCTGCGGAACCCTGATGCTCAGCCTGTTGGAATTGGTCCAGATCGATTTGCAGATCACCCGGCGATTCCTTCACGTGGCCGTGCTGGACCTGAGCAGGGGGTTTGTCGTATTCCTGGCCGCCGTGCTGTGCCGTCTCGGCGGGGAACACAAGTATGAAATCCTCGTCGGCTCGTACCTGTTTCTAAGCCTCGTTCTGGCGACCATGGGCGGCATGATGGTCCGGCCGGCCCTCGTCACGCTGCGACGGTTCAACTACCTGAGACTGCTGAAGACGAGCATCCCTTTCGCCGTGGCCATCTTCGTGTATTCATTCACCAGCTACTGGGCCCTGATCTATGTGAGGCAGGTGCTGGGGGAAGAGCAGGCCGGCTACTACGCCGTGCCCTTAAAAGTCTACCAGATCGCCCTGGTCGTCTGCATGTCTGTTTCGGGCGTGGCGATTCCACTGTATCATAAACTGGCGGCTTCCGGGCAGTTTGAGGTTTACGCGACCGTTTTTGCGAGACTGGTCCGCGGTTTGTGGTTGAGTGGCGGACTGATCTTCGCCCTGTGTCTTTGCGTGCCGGGGTTTTTGATCCGGACACTGGCTGAAGAGCGGTACATGGCGGCCGAGGCGGTGTTCCCTCTGGTCGGTCTCGGCGTGCTCTTTCGCTTTCTGGCGATACCCGCCGGCAATATCCTCGAGAGCGTGGACCGGCAGTGGTTCCGCGTGGGATTGCAGTCTTTCGGCGCGGTGATCTGTCTGGCGGGCGTGAGCCTCATCGTGCCGAGGTACGGCATCGTCGGCGCCGGGTGGACATTAGTCGCCGTCGATTTGTGGGTGTTGCTGAGTTACTGGCTGGTCAGTTTGCGCGTAGCGCCGCAGGTGGTTCGCTTACACCGCCTTTTCGCGCCGGCGGGTGTTCTCGTGGCGATGGTGGCGGTTCTGTGGTTTTCCAATATCCTGCTTTCCTGGGTCGGGCTGTTGCTGCTGTCCGCCGCCTGGGCAAGCTACGTAACCTTTGCCCTGGGTTTCAGGCACGAAATAGTCAAGATGGCCGGTAGTCTCAGGGGCCGCCGGTGAAGCATGGCAAGGACCGGACGCCGAGTCTATCTCTGGGGGTGGTACGGGCAGGAGAACAGCGGAGATGATGCGCTGTTGCAGTCCATGTCCGGCATGTTGCTGGATGTCTCGGAGCACATCGAGATCCTCGTGCAGGTTGACCGTGCGGGTCGGCTGCCGAGTCTGCCGCCGGCCGTAAAAATCAGACGCTTGACCCGCCGGTTCAAAGGGTCCATCACCCTGAACAGGGTCATGACCCTGTTGGGCGCCGATGCGCTGGTGTTCGGAGGCGGCAGTATCATGGCCGACGCTAACGAAGCCAGATTGAGAGGACTTCGCGAGAAGTACTACGTCTGCCGTGCCGCCTGGATCATAGGTGTACCGATTGTCTTCGCGGCACTCGGTGCCGGCCCGCTGGTTACCCCGAGAGGGCGAACACTGGCCCGGAAGATTCTCAATATGGCCGACGTCGTTGAGGTCCGCGACGCGACTTCATATGAGTTGTGCAGACATCTGGAGGTATCGACGCCCGTGATACGGGGGTTCGATCCGGCGGTCCTGATGGCCGGACGCCTGTCGATGGCGTCGTCCGCCCGCCGGCCGGATCAGGCAGGAGAGGGTGCTTTGTCGATCGGCGTCGCGCTGTCCATGTCGCCTGGCACGGTAGACAACTCGCCATCCTTCCGGCAGAAGAAACTGGCCAACCTGGTCGGTGCAATACGAAAGATATCAGGCCGGCGGCGATTGAACCTCTTCCTCATTGAGATGTGCGGCGACGACGTTTACGGCGAAAAGGCGTTGTGCCGCAGCCTGCGGCACGAATTGAAAGGGGCCTGTGAGATCACATGGATCCCATACAGTCCGGAACCCGTGGAGATGCTGCGTCGGATATCACGGCTTGACGCGATCATAGCGGAGCGGCTGCACGCGGCGATATACGCCTTTGCACTGGGTATTCCCTTTGCAATCGTTCCGTACCATGCCAAGTGCACGGCGTTTGCCGACGAGGTGGGGCTGCCGGAGGTCTGCCGCCTGGACGCCGATCTGTCCGGAGAGGGGCTCGAACGCCTGCTTGAACTGTGCGTAGAATCGCCTGAAGCGTGTCGCGCGGCGCTGCCGGCGCATCGGGCCTGCGAGATGGCCCTCGCCGGGCGAAACGCTGTGGTGGAACGACTGAAGACACTGCTTGGGACCCGTACGCGGGGGATATAACCGATGAAGACGTGGTTGCTTGCACGGGTGCTGTTTGCCGCATGGTTCAATATCTGCGTGTCCGCCTCGTTCCCGGAGCAGACTCCGTGCCTCTCAAACCCTTTCATGTCTATTGAATTCCACATGCCGGAGAAGGGTGGCGCGATCCGCCGTATCCGAAACGAGACCGGTTTTGAGTTCCTCAATCGCGACGGGCCCGGGTCGCTCTGGCAAATCGAACTGAAACGTATCCCGCCGACATCCGGCGGGACCGCGGGTATCCAGCGGCTGAGCCTCGACCCGGAGGTCAACGACGGCATGGCCAGAAGAACCGACCTGCGTTCACGATCCGATGTAATCGTCCTACGGTCGGACCGTGTCGCGGCGGACTGTCGCATCGAGACAAAGCCGGATGGCTTCACGATGTTCTGGAAAGATATCACCGTTGACGCGGAGAAGGCCGTTCTCGATGTCTATATGACGGTGACTTTGGCGCAAAATGACGAGTTTGTCAGATTCCGGGCGGGCTTCGCCAATCGCAGCCGTCGCTATACCGTCTTCTATCTGACGGCGCCGATCGTCGGAGGTATTTACCCGGCCGACGACAGGACCGACCTCGACCGTCTGGCTTCACCGGTGTATAACGGGCGCCTCACGTTCGATCCCATCCGAAACGGCATCTTGGGCGAGCCCTATCGTTTCCAGCCCAATCGGTCCGGCCACAGCATGCAGTTCGACGCCTACTACCACGGTGACAACGGTCTCTATCTCGGGTGTTTTGACGGCGACCAGAACGTGAAACGGTATTATCTGGCCGCCGACAAGACCCAGGGGTTGAGCTGGGGCACGGTGCATATTCCCGACAACATGAAGTCCGTGCCGCAGCTATGGAGCGTGCCCTATGATGTAGTCCTGCGGTGCTTCAAGGGGGACTGGTACGACGCCTGTCGGATCTATCGTGCGTGGGCGCTGAAACAAAGCTGGGCATCGCAAGGCCCTCTACACCGGCGCACAAACACACCGACATGGTTCAAGGAAATCCACATGTGGATGCGGTGGGGCGGCCCGACCCTCTCGCCGTCACTGCAGAAACATCCGTATCACCCGAACATCCGGGATGCTCTGGATGGTCTGAGCAAGGGATTGCATCTGCACTACTGGGGAAAGGGACATCTCGGCACCAGGGGGTCGCCGGACCTCTTTCCGCTGGATGCTCAGGATAGGCACACGCTGGATCTGGCCAGGCAACACAACTACCCGATCATGGGTTTTATACAGGCGGTGTGTTGGGACAGCGAAAGCGAAAGCTTCAAGCGGGCCAGGGGCGAGGACGAGGCGGTCCATAACTTCTATGGCCAGCGGCTCCTGTGGGAACTCGGCAAGCCCGGCGACAGGACCTATACGCGGGCTTCCGTTGCCTTTCCGGGAGATGTCTGGACCGAGGAGTTGGGCGATGTCGTTGTGCAGATGGCCCAGGCGGGCTTTCGGGCCGCCTATATGGATTCGTTCAATCACGGCGGCACGTATCTGAATTTCAATCCCCGCTATGGCGAACAGGTCGGTGGCGGCAACACATACATCAAGTACAATCAGAGAATGCTGCAGACGATCAAGGCCCGAGTCCGGGCGGTGGATCCCGATTTCTGTTTCAGCGGTGAGAGCTTCTGGGAGGGTAACATAGCGGAACTGGACGGTTTCCTGACGTGCAACACCACCTATCAGCCTCTGAAAGGCAAACAGATCATCGCCATTCCGATGATCCAGTCCGTCTACCATGATTACACTATCTGTTTCGGGGCTTGGGCCAGTCGCTGGGATCTGGAGACCGATAACGGCCTAGGCTACCTGGCGAAGTCTGCCCAGGCTTTTACCTGGGGCGTTAAGAGCGGTTGGGTCGAACCGCTGCTGTTGACCAATCACAAAGCGGCGCCCTTGGCGATTGAAACCGTTCAACGGCGAGGCCGCGCCTATGCTAGCGCCGTGAAATTCCTGGTCTATGGCGAGATGCTGCGCGAGCCGAGGATCACAAGCCACATGCCGGAACTGGATGTCAAGTGGTATATCCGGTGGACCACGGACTATTACACTGTCACAATGCCCGCGGTGCTGTCGTCTCTGTGGCGAGCGCCCGATGGGCGCCTTGGATTGGTTCTTTACAATATCAGCGATCGGGATACGTCGATGTCGTTGCTTCTCGATGATCCCGACTACGGTCTGCGCCAAGCGGACGCTCTCAGGATTACGGCGCTCTATCCCGCTCATGGCGAGGCCGGCGGCTGGATGCCCCTGCGCGGGCCGAGCATCGCTCTGCGACTTGTCGTACCGGCGCGCAGCCCGGCCGTCTTTGATATCGAATTGAGACGCCCCTCCGATACCGTGGCCGAACCGTCCGAAGATCGCGAAAGGGCCATCCCATGACATATAAAGCCGACCTGTCGGACGGTGTGTCCACCGGCCGCCAGCCCAGAGCCCTCATGTTGTGTTTCAATGAATCGCAACCTCGCTGCCACCGGCGGGCGGCGATGTTGATCGAGGCCGGTTACGATATCACGGTATACCATTTCCAACGCGGATACTACACACAGAACACCTATCCGGCCCCATCGGAGCTCATAAGCCTCGGACGGATCGTCCCGCGCCGGTGGATCCGGCGGATCCCCAAACTCGTGCGCGCCGCGGCGATCATACGAAAGCAAGAGAAAGAGCGGCCCGCCCCATCGCTGGTCTATGCCTTCGGGCTGGATATGGCGATGGTCGGGCAATGGGCGATGCCAGGAACCGCGCCGCTGGTCTTTGAGGTGGGCGATGTCATGAATCCTTTGCCGCACCTTTCCCTTTTATCGAGACTCATCGCCGGCGCCGAGCGGCGCATACTGAACAACTGCCGCGCCCTGGTCGTGACTTCTCCGGCGTTCATCACCGA
>DSDB01000286.1 GCA_011057845.1 Phycisphaerales bacterium
CCTTCGTCGCCGACGCTGGTGGTATAACCCTTCTTGGCGAGGATCTTCTTGAGGGCGTGGAACACCTCCGCGCCGCAACGCAGGGCCTCGGCGAAGGTCCGCAGGCCGATGGGCATGACCATGAATTCCTGGAAGTCCACGCTGTTATCGGCGTGCTTGCCGCCGTTGAGGATGTTCATCATGGGCACGGGCAGGCGAAGCGCCCCGGGACCGCCCAGATAGGCGTACAAGGGCAGACCCGCCGTTTCAGCGGCGGCGCGGGCCACGGCCATCGAAACACCCAGGATGGCGTTGGCGCCGAGCTTGGCCTTGTTGGGCGTGCCGTCGAGTTCGATCATGATCCGGTCGATCTCGGCCTGGCGGGCCGGGTCCATACCGATAATACGGGGGGCGATGGTATCGTTGACGTTCTTGACGGCATTGGAGACACCCTTGCCGCCGTAGCGGTTCTTGTCGCCGTCGCGCAGTTCAACGGCCTCGTTCTCGCCGGTGGAGGCTCCGGAAGGAACCGACGCCGAGACGGTCAGGCCGGTGTTGAGAGTGCATAGTACGCGAACCGTGGGATTGCCCCGCGAGTCGAGGATTTCCATGGCCCGAATGGATTGGATTGCTGCCGCCATCGTGTTCTCCTTGTTGATTAGTGTGTTCTTGGGAATAATCGGAGCAGTCTTTCAGAAACGGCAGCGGTTGTCAACAGGAAAACCCCTTGAGGAGCCATTTCGCCGCTCAGATACCGAGGGAAACCTCTATGGGCCATCGGTGTGTCAGTTCGGACGACCCGGCGTGGGTGTGGCGGCTATCCAGTTGGCCACATCGTTGCCGTAGAGCGCGGAATCCACGCGGCTCAGCGAGGCCCCGCCTCCGTCAGCCTGGGTTGGCCAGGGGTCTGAGCCCACGGGGTGCGAACCATCGCTGTAATTAACGCGGTCAACCCGGATGTAGTAGCGAGTGCCCTGTGCATCGACATCGCCGGGCATGGCGATCTCCAGACGCTCGCCGTCATTGGCCAGGCGGCCGGACTCGTATTCGAGCACCGCCACATCGCGGGCAAGTCCACCATAACGCGCCGTGAACGCGGCGAAGTTGCCGACGACCAATACAAACTCGCCCGGTTTGACCGTTAGAGGCGGGGATGCCGGGAATGTCAGCTCGATGCCGTCGGTAAACTTCCAGGGCGTCGCCGTGGTTACGTCGTAAAGCGTCACGGGGTTGCTGCTGATATTCAGCAGCTCGATGTACTCCTCGTCCTGGTTGCCCGACGGAGGATTGTACATAATCTCGTTGATCACAATCGGGCCCACCAGCGGATAGGCATTGGCCATGCCCGGCGTGTTCTGGCTCATCAGCACGAAATTGTACGAATCCGTGGAGGCCTTGTGGTAGCGTCCGAACGCCACGCCCGTCGGCGAGGGTCCGAAGTCCTCATAATCACGGTAGCCCGTCAGCCCCGTCCCATCCGAGGACGACAGCACGATCTCCTCGCCGTTCTCGCTGAGGGCGAACGGAATCAGGCAGCCGGGGTCGGCGGGATTGCCGAAATGCAGGTTCTCGTAGAAGACCACAAAGCCGCCGGCGGGGATGGACGTGCCGTCGGCGATGCGGTACTTCATCCGGCTCGCATCATCCCTGTCGCTGTCGGACAGATACCAGCCTCCGATGTTCACCGGCTCGGATGTGGTGTTGTGCAATTCGACCCAGTCGGCCGCTTCCGCATGGGAATGCGCCAGGACCTCATTGATGACCACGGCGCCGGGTTCCGGGAGCATCCCGGTGTCGTCATAGCCCGGTGAACCGCCGACCATCGCGCTGGGCCGCCACGTCTGCTTGAGGTTGTAGTCGCCCAACGGCTGGGCGGCGGGATTTCTTACCGTGAGGCTGAAGCCCCCGCCATCGGTGTTATTGTACCAGCCGTCACGGTAGCGGAACTCGTGAATAACCGTCCCCAGGGCGTCCTCCAGACGTAGTGTCTCGCCGGCATTGTCCAGCCGGCCGTCATAGACGCCCACAACGGGCAGATGCCGCCCGTACCGGGCCTCGAACGCCGGGCGGTTGCGGACCAACAGGGCATAGGCGCCGCCCGAGAGTTTCATCGGCGGGAACGTGAATCGAACACCGCGGGTGAACTTCACCAGGTTCAGGTCAATGGGCTGGCTGCCGAAGTTGCGCAGCTCAATAAACTCACGTTCCGCGGCATCGGGGTCAGCGGATTCCTCGGGATGGTACATCAATTCGGTAATGCGGAGGTTCTCAGCCACGCCGGAGACGGCGAAAACCGCCTCGGCCAGCGCACTCCACTTACCGCCCGACTGGATACGGGCCTTCAACAGGCGCGTGCCCGAAAGGCTGAAGGGCGCACTGTAGGATTGTGCCGAGGCGGAGACACCGCTGGGGGCCAACCGGCCGGCCGTCAGGTCCATGTTGATCAGAAAATCATCATCCATCGCGGAGATGTTGAGGCCGTGAACCGCGAGGATGTTGTCGCCGTCGCGCAGGGCCGAGCAATAGGCGGTGATGTCGATGTCTTCGGCAATGGTGGCCTGGGCATCCGGGTGTGCGGCCGAGGCATTCGAATTCCACGCGGGTTGCCCACTGAAATTGCGGCGGGCGACCTCGACCCCGTTGATATAGGCGACGAACCCATCGTCATACTTGACACGCAGCCGGAGGAAGGCCAGGTCCGCGGACGAACCGTGGAATGTGAAGGGCGCCCGGATAAGGCAGGACCCGTTGCGTGTGTACATATCGGGCCCGACGAAGAGGCTGAACAGGGGGTCATAGGTGCCGAATCGGTCGTAGTCGAACCCAATCGCGCCCGGCTCGCCGGAACACAACCACCAGGCCGAATCATCAAAAGCCCCGCCGCCGCGCCAGTTCTCGCTGACCGGTCCGGTGGGGACAAAGGCTTTCTTGGCGGACGCCTCGGTAATCAGCGATATGGCCTGGGGTATCCCGGCCGCCCCGCTGAAGTCTCTGGGATCGGCGCTGTCGAGTGTGTACCACACCGTGCCGGACCCATAGGTGTTCGAGATGGAGATCGCATCGGACGGCGACACATAGCCGCCCTGAGGCGTCGGGCTGTTGTTGACGCGAAAGGCCGGGGCATCGAAGCTGTAGAGCCCCTCGTTGATACACGCACTGCGGAAGATGCTGAACCGCTGAGGCGTCCAGGTATTGACCACGTACATGTCCATATTCGGGATAACGGGCAACAACTGCTGCTTCATCTCGAGAAAACGGGCGCTGATGTTCTGGGTCGTCAGGGCGCCGCCGTTGTAGAAGTGCTTGTAGTAGCGGTCCGCCCAAACCTGCCGGAACATCTCGCTGTACTTCAAGGCCCGATACAGCTCCGCATTGCCGTTGGACTGTGAATTCAGTTCGCCGAAACGGACGTTATATATCTGGTCGGGGAACATGCCGCCCTCGGCGTCCCAGATGAAGAACCGCCACAAGCCGTTCGGGCTCCTCTCACGGGCGGCCGACCAGTTGTTCTGCGGCCAGTCCCAGTTGCCGCACCACAGTTGTAGTATCAGGTAGTCCGCGAACGCGGGGATGTCGAGCATTGTGGCGAACTGCTGGTAGTAGGCGAGCTGGCGCAGGTCGTGGCTTCGGGCGTAGCTTAACATTGTGCTCCAGGCGGCCCCGTCGCCGTCGCGGATACCGCTCATGGTCATCACGTCGAATTCATTGTCGGTATCCCACCACTCCTTGCAGAAGTCGCTCTTGACATGCTCGGTCGGGTTGTAGAAGCCCTTGTATTCGCCGTTGATGAGCACATTGGCAAAGGTGCCCCCCGTGGAGACGTTGCCCATGTCTTTGTAGAGGCGCCGCAGCAGTTCGTCCTTGATGAAGGGGTTGGTCCGGTCATTGTGGCCGGCGCGGAGGACGACGCTCTTGAACGAGTCCACTTCGAAGGGGAAAAGCGGATACTCCAGTCGCGAGGAACCGTATCGACCGCGAAAATAAAGCCGGAAGCTGATTTTACAGTCGCCGGACCAGTAGCCGTCGCACCGTCGGTACCGCGGGCGGATCCACTCGGAACCGTGGACGCGGATGCCACAGTCCATCACAAAATCCGTTTGGCCGTTCTCGATCCATTCGAAGGCCACCGGCCGTTCATAGGCCATTCCGCGATTCATAAAGTTGTTGTAGTCGGTGGTGCTGACGGGCTGCCAACCGCCACCGCCATAGATGCCGCCGGAGACCGCCATGATACCCGTGGGCTCATAGAAGGTGCGGCGCGGGTCTCCGACAAGGGAGATGATCGGCAGACCCGACAGGGCGGCCGAGGGATTGATGATGTACGTCCGCGTTTCGATGGGTGAGTCCTTCCAACCCGCCCTGACCGCTCGGAAACGCAGGCATCGCATGGAGCCCACATAGAGGGGATCTGTGTAGAGCGTGCCACGGGGCGGGCGGTAGCTGCAGTCGTAGGGTTCGGTTCCGTCGGTCGTGTAGTAGATCTGTACGTCCGGCGTCTCGCAGGCGGCGGTGACGGTGACGGGTTGATCGTAGATGCCGCCGTCGTGGCTGACCTCCACCGGAGCGATTTCACCGGCGTAAGCGACGTTATTGGCGGCGCCGGGTGTCGGAATGGCCAGAAATCGCCATGTGGAGGCCCCATCGGGATAGCGTCCGAAGGAGGTATCGCGGTCCTGGTAGTCGAACTCCACCCTATCGAGCAGGCGTCCATCCGCGTCGAAGACCGCAATCTGCTCGCCTTCGCGGTCGAGTTCAAAGGGGGCGTGTAACGGACCGTCGCCCGGCTCGTTGTCGGCCCAGATGAGCAAGTGGCCGTGAGGGGGTATCGTTGTCTTGGCCGGGATGTTCGTTGGGATCTGCCACTTCCACGGTTCGGACAGGTTGTCCGTAACATATAGGCCGCCTGCGTCAAAAGGCGTCTGCTGAGGGTTGTAAAGTTCGATCCAGTCCTCAAATTCACCCCGCTCGTCCGCGCCGAATCGTGAATTCGAGGCAAGGAACTCGTTGATCAGCACCGGCGGCCCCTGGGCCATCCAGTTGCCCGCCAACAGGGTGAAGTCAAATGCATTAACACCATCCTCGCCGTCGATGTCATAGGGGCTTTCCTCCGGGTCGAGCCAGTGCTCGGCCAGAACCATGACGTCAAGAAAGTCCACCCGGCAGTCGGGGTACAGATCGGTCGGCGGGCAATCGGACCATGCCGGCCAGGCACAAAGAACCGACAGAAGCAGGCCACAGAGCGGTCGGCGTAGGAAACTCAACATGTAGTCGGGGCCTCCTGCAGGCAGTAACAGGCTCACACCGTGGCGTTGGACCGTGTCGGGGCACAGCAGGCGTGCAACCCCAGGATACACCATCACCCACGTATCACCCGGTATTGTACCAGATGAGAGGGCATCAGTCAACCGCGGATTGCCGTCCCGCAGGGCCGTTGATCTGCCTGTGACGGGCGAAAAGCGGGTTACCTGGGGCGAAAGACGCGGACGTAGTCAATGTAGTACTTCTGGGGAAATATGCCGTCGTCGATCCCCTTCTGGCCGCCCCAGGCTCCCCCGATGGCGGCGTTGAGAATGAGGTAGTGGGGCTTGTCGAAGGGCCAGACATCGTTGCCCGTACCCTCGTTGGCAAAGGAAAAGTACTTCTGGTCGTCGAAGTAGAAGTCCATGTAGTCTTCAAACCATTCGACGGCATAGATGTGGAAGTCTTCCCACGGGCGCTCGGCCGTGATCTTGGCCCCCTTGGCGGTCCCTTTGACGTGGTTATAGGCCTTGGTGTGGATGTTGGCGTGGATGATGTTGGGGTCGAACCCAACGTTCTCCATGATGTCGATTTCGCCGCAATCCGGCCAGCGGGTGCGTCCGAAGTTGGCCCCGAGCATCCATATCGCCGGCCACATGCCCCGGCCGGTGGGCAGCTTGGCCCGGACCTCGATCCGGCCGTAGAGCCATTCGGCCTTGCCCTTGGTATGCAGGCTGGCCGACGTATACTCGCCGTTTTCGTACTGTTCTTTTCGTGATTCGATCACCAGCGAACCGTCTTCCATGCGGGCGTTCTCCCGGCGGGCCTCGGTGTAATACTGCTTCTCGCGGTTTCGGATGAAGCCCTTCTCGTAGCTCCATTTGGCCTCATCGGCCAGTCCGGCGCCGTTGAACTCATCGGCCCACACCAGTTCCCAAGGCCCGTCAAACGTAACGTCCGGACGCGCCATCTGCTCAAGCGGACAGGTGATTTGCGAGCGCAGGGGCAGGGTGTTCTGCGTCTGTCCGCCGTTTTGGAGGTAGAACCGGCCGTCGGCCAGGCCGGCGTCGATGTTCATGATGGGGGTATTGTCCGCTGTGAAGCGGGCGGTCGTCAGGGCAACCCAGTGGCCGTCCTTGGTCTTGACCCAGCCGTTGCCGTACCTGGCGCGGCGGAGCTGGCGGGCGCTTTGCCCGTTGCGCCGGAAATCCTCTATGAAGCTGTAGTAGCCGCTTAGGTAATCGCCGCCGGTCAGCGTCTGGAACGTGGCCAGGTGTTTCCACTGCTTCTGGTCCGTGAGATAGAAATAGGCTTCGTAGGTGGTGCGCTGCCCATCGACGGAGGCCTTGACCATGCACTTGCATGTCTCGCCAATCCGCCAGGGATAGTCGAACATGCTCTTGCCGCCGGTGCCCTCGCCGCCGAACCGGCTGATTTGCACCCCCTCGCCCTCGTGCAGCACCTTGACCCGGCGATCTTCGGCCACGGCGTTGGGATTGTCCTGACTGCCGGGGTCCCACACGGAGAACAGCACGACCTTGCGGTCCTCGCTGAGCTGCTGGATGCCGAAGTACCCGTGCTTGAAGCCCGCTACACAGAAGTAGCTGCCGGGCACGGACTGTTCGACGGTCACCTCGTTGTAGAAGACCACGCCCTCGTCGGCGGGGTACCATAGATGTACGCTGCGGGCGGCCTTGGGCATATCCTCACCGGCAAGCGCCGCTCCAACACCCACCGCAAGACACGCCAAAGCGCAGCCGAGGCCGATAGACCGACTATTTCGACTCATCATCCGAATTCCTTTCATATTCATAGGGTCCCAAGTCCACGGCCGGGCCTTGCGGCCGCCGCAGGCCGTCGATGTCCGTTTGCGGGGCCGAATCGACGCTTCCGGCGTCGATGGCCGGGCTGTCGGCTCTGTGCCGCATGTCGAGATTATCAAAATCGCGGAAGAAGCGGTAGGGCTCTTTCACGACGATGTTATGGTCGCAGATGTTCGAGCCCGGACAACTGATCGGCGAATCCACGATGTTGTTGCGAACGATGCAGTTCTTGCAGGAGAACTTGCCGTGCGTCGTGCCCAGGACGATGCCCGCCAGGAAATCGCCGCCGTAGGGGTTGTAGGCAATGTTGTTGACGACGACCGAATCGGTCAGGCCGCTGAGGGTGATGCCGTGGTGGTGCTGGACGAGCACGAGATTGTTCTCCACCCGCCAACCGGGGCCGGGACTGTCGAAATTGCATATCCCCTGGGGACTGTGCAGCAGGGAGCTGGACACCTTGTCATCCCGGGCGATCACGCGATTACCGCGGACCAGAATGTTGCGAATCGGCGTGGTCTTGTCGACGCCACGATGGAACTGGATGCCGTCGTCGTGATTGTCGTTGACCTTGTAAAAGTACTTCATGGAGTTGCCGACAAGCCGCGAGTTGTCGGCCGAGCAGACAATCCCATCGCCGGCAATGTGCTCGATAGAGTTGCCCTCAACCGCGATGTTCTGCCCGGCGACGATGATTCCGAAGTTCACGTACCGCAGCGTGTTGCGGCGGATGACGGCGTTGTCGCAGATGAAGCTGATGCC